>RFIL01000420.1 GCA_003695285.1 Calditrichota bacterium | reverse complement strand
GTAGCGTTAAATCCCCATACCCCGGTTCATTCCATCGAGGAAATTTTACCGGATATTGATTTGATTTTAATTATGTCAGTGAATCCCGGTTTTGGGGGACAAAAATTTATACCCCATACCCTGGATAAGCTTCATCGGACGCATCAGATGCTTCGTGATAGAAGATTGACCCATATTGAAGTAGAAGTCGATGGAGGAATTAAGCTAGACAATTTAAAGGAAGTGATTGAAGCAGGGGGAGAAGTGCTGGTCTCCGGATCGGGAATCTTCAAGACCGAGAATTCCACTGAAACCGTAAGACAAATGAAGCAAGTAGCTGAAAAGATTTAATGTGCTCTTCTAATGTGAATTCTTTTCACATAAGTTGTCCGTTTGGTTACATGTTGAGATTTTAAAATCGGTTGGGGATAGCATTTTATGCTTTACCAATTAGAGCCCCTTGAAAATTCATTCCCGTACTGACTATTAATAAATCATCTGAATCACATTTCAATACCCAATTTTAACCTTCTTCAACGTGAGGAAAATATACCCTTAGAAAGAATTAATAAAACACTTACCCGGCACGTTAGTTGCTCAATTTAATATAGAGAATTGTATGAAAATTGAGTACCGATAGTTGTATCAATTGATTTACGAATTTCTTCTCAGTGCTCCAGGGAAAAGATATCTTTGTAGCGATAAATCGCCCGAGTCAAGGTTTTAGAAATGGCTCTGATACCCTTGTAGGGGGTTCTTGAAAATATCTTTTCAGAAAGGAGGATTTATGGGAAAGGTTCGCTACAAAATCAGATTGACGATATTTCTATTGCTTCCCCTCTTATTTACTCCAATGAGCAGTCAACAAATGCGGATAATCATATTAGAAAATGAGGGGCTTTTTATTCAATCGGGCCAGGATAAAATTTTAATTGATGCCTTTACCCGAAGTCACAATCCGGAGGAGGAGTCAACCAAGAAAATGGTAGAATTTCGGGAAAAAATGATGTCGGGCCAATCTCCCTTTGATAATATTGAACTAGCATTGATATCCCATCCGCATCGAGAACATTTTATCCCTGAAGTGGCGATAGAGTTCCTCATAAAACATCCTGAAACCGTTCTGGTCTCTTCACCCTCGGTAATCGCTGCGATACACGACAAGGCACAAGAACAGCCGGATATTCAAAAACGATTGAAGGCTATGGATGCTTCACTGGGGAAAATATCTTCATTTAAGAGAGGAAATTTACGCATTGAGGTGTTACCCTTTAAACATGAAGCCAGTATGTTTTATGAAGAGGTGGTCCTGGGGTATATCATTCATCTGGGAAGTCAACAAATTTTACATGTGGGAGATGCCGAGATGAATGAGAAGAATTGGAAGTCTTATAATTTAAAAGAACGGAATATCAATCTGGCATTAGTACCGTTCTGGCTCTATAAAGAAGAAGTGACACGTAAAATAATCGATGAGTATGTGAATCCTGAGAAAACGGTTGTCATTCAGATTCTTTCTAATGAGCAGCAGAAGAAAGCTAAAGAGTTATCCAAGACCCTGAGCGATGTCATCTTTCTAACCCACCCCCTCGATTCCATTACTCTCCCATAATGATAATATTTTTCTTTGAAGCAGAGTTGTGAGCGAGAGAAAAGGACTGGATTGTGTGGGATGTGCGATGGGGTTGTCTGAGGGGCAATAAACGGAACGAATAACTGCAAAAGGTTTGTATGAAATTAGAGTCTGAAAGCCAGGAATAGCAAACCCCAGCCAATTACTGCCCCAGAGAGGGTGTTGATGAAGTTAACAACATCGTTTGTCATCCATGAGTAACCCTTCGTTAAGGAGGTTGGGGTTCCGCCACAATGGAGGTGTTTCTCGGTGGTGGCCATGCAATGAGGGCATTGATATTGTCCTTGTAAAGTAGCTCCTAATAAGCTATCCATGAGACTCCCGAATACCCCGCTAAAAATTACTACAATATTGGTGATCCAGACATTCAACTGAAAGATTGACAGGAAATAAATCCCACTAAGAGTAATGCTGGAAGCACCCGCCAGAGATGCCAAAACCCCCAGTAAAGTTACTGCTCCCGAAGTTCCGGGCGGTACACGTTTCCCATTGGTAATGAGTCGGGGAGGATTGGGTGAAAGAGCGCCCAGTTCGGTAGCCCAGGTATCTGCGGCAGCGGCGGATAGAGCACAGAGATAGGAACCATAATTAGTGGGAGAGGGATGGAAAAGATGAATCAAAAGAATACCGGTAGCTACACCACCATTGGCCAGCACCTGAAGTGCATCTCTTTGCCCACCCTTTTCCACAATATCCTTTAATTTTTCTTTTCTTGTCTTTCCGATCCGAGAAAGTAAGCTGGATGGTAGGAAAAAAACAAGGATGGGGACTGCCCAGGCCCATCCTCCGAACCCCAGAATGATGGTTCCCATGAAAAAAGTGGCAATTGAGCCGGAAAATGTTAACAAACGAAACCGGGAAGCTAAAAAAGCCAGTCCTGCCGAAAGGAAAATTCCTGTCAGCAGTGACTGGCTTTGAATTTCAATCATTGGTGCTTTGTTATTGGTTTAATTACGGACGACAATATTAACTAATTTTTCCGGAACGACAATCGTTTTGACGACCTGTTTCCCATTCAATAAATCCGGAATACGACCGGCTTTTTTCGCCCTTTCAATGATTTCCTCCTGAGAAATGTCACGGGGGACGTCCATCTTTTCCCGAATCTTTCCATTAATCTGTATCACGTAATGCACCATATCCTGTTCCAGCAGGGAGGGGTCAAATTCCGGCCAGCGTTGATTGAAAACAGAAAATTCATGACCGGTTTTTTCCCACAATTCTTCAGCCAGATGTGGAGCAAAGGGAGCAAGCAAAATAATGTGTTTTTCCAGAGTATCCTTGAGGACTTCTGCATTGATTTCTTCTGCTGGCCGTTCTCCCACATAGCGATAACATTCGTTGGTCAATTCCATCAGACGACTGATTGCTGTGTTGAAGTGAAAGCGTTCCGTATCCCTGCTGGCATACTTGATAGAAGTGTGCAGCACTCGCAACAGTGATTTTTCATCGTCTCCCATGACCTGATTGTCATTTCCTTTTTCAAACACCCAGTTGCATTGTTCAAATAATCGCCACACACGGTTCAAGTAGCGTTCCACTGCAATAATCCCACCGTCGTTCCAGGGACCACCCTTGGCATATTCAAAACTAAACATCAAATGACAGCGAAAAGCATCCGAACCGTATTTGTCCAGATATTGTTCCGGATTTACTACATTACCACGTGATTTTGACATCTTTTGGCCATCAGGTCCTTTGATAACACCCTGATGTCTCAACGCCATGAAAGGCTCTTCAAAATTGATGTGTCCCTGATCATAGAGCACCATGTTGATAAAACGGGCATAAATCAAGTGCATGGTGGCATGTTCAATTCCGCCAACATACATATCCACCGGACACCATTTATTGACCAACTCTTTATCGAACGGAGCGCTATCCAGATGAGGAGAGAGATAGCGAAGGAAATACCAGGAGGAATCCACAAATGTATCCATGGTATCCACCTCCCGTCGGGCAGAGCCACCGCATTGGGGACAGGTGGTGTTCAAGAAACCTTCGTGAAATCGTAAGGGCGATTCTCCTGAGGGTAAGAAATTGACATCGTAGGGGAGTTCAACCGGTAATTGATCTTCGGGTACCGGCACCTCACCACAGCTATCGCAATAGACAATGGGGATCGGAGCTCCCCAATAACGTTGCCGGGAAATCAGCCAATCCCGTAGCTTGTAATTGACCTGGCGTTTTCCAATGCCCTTTTTCTCCAGCCAATCCGTGATCTTTGCCCGTCCCTTTTCAGTTGGAAGCCCGCTGAATTCTCCGGAGTTTATCATAACTCCTTCACCGGTATAGGCTCCTTTCAGTTCATCTTCCGGGGAGGTACCCGGCTCCTGAATAACCTTCCGGATAGGCAGCTCAAATGTGATGGCAAATTCATAATCCCGTTCATCATGCCCCGGTACCGCCATCACGGCCCCGGTTCCATAAGTCAGGAGTACATAATCTGCAATCCAGATGGGTACTTTTTCTCCGTTGACAGGATTTGTGGCAAACGCTCCTGTAAAAACACCGGTTTTCTCCAGCACAGTACTGGTGCGTTCCAATTCACTTTTTCGCAAAGTTTCCTGAATGTAGTTCTCTACTGCAGGTTTTTGAGTAGGGGTGGTAATTTCTTCCACCAGAGGATGTTCCGGTGCAAGGACCATATAGGTGACGCCGAAGAGGGTATCCGGGCGTGTGGTAAATACCCGCACCGATTTACCGGAATCATCCGCCAGAGGAAAATCAATTTCCACACCTTCACTGCGGCCAATCCAGTTGATTTGCATCGTCTTGGTTCGTTCTGGCCAATCCAGTTTTTCCAGATTATTGATAAGCCGATCCGCATATTCTGTAATGCGGAAGAACCACTGAGTCATCGTCTTACGGATCACCGGGGTGGAGCATCTTTCACAGGTTCCGTCGGAGAGAACCTGCTCGTTAGCCAGCACCGTATTACAGGAAGAGCACCAGTTCACGGGAGCCTTTGCTCTATAGGCCAAACCGGCATTATAGAGTTGTAAAAAGACCCATTGAGTCCATTTATAATATTCCGGATGGCTGGTAATCACTTCATTTTCCCAGTTATACATCGCTCCGATGCATTTTAGCTGCTCCCTGATGACCCGGATATTTTCCTCAGTAATGTCATGTGGATGACCACCAATTTTTATGGCATAATTCTCGGCCGGCAAACCAAAGGCATCAAACCCCTGGGGGGAGAAGACATTATATCCCTGGAGTCGGCGAAAACGAGCCCAGGTATCTGTGGGACCATAATTAAACCAGTGCCCCAGATGCAATTTATCCCCGGAGGGATAACAGAACATCACCAGGGTATAACACTTCTTTTCGGTATTACTCAAATCGGTTTTATAAATACCGCTTTCTTCCCACTTCTTTCGCCACTTTTTCTCGATCGACTTAAACGGATACCCCATTCCTATTACTCCTGTCCATTAGATAGATTACAGAAAAATGAATTCATTTTCGCTTTCTTGAAAAGCGTGCCCAATTTATAAAAGTTTTATGAGTGATTCAAGTTGTTTGGAATACTTCAATTTGTATTGTAGTTTAGTAAATAAATCTCTAAACATGTTTTTGGAATTCGTTTTTAATTGTCGACATCTGGAATCAGCATTAAAGGAATATTTCGTTTTTAAAAACAAATTGCTCTATGAATTGACTAAAAATAAATTAATTAAGTTTAGAAAAATTTAAAGGACTGGGGATGAAAAGATTACGTCAGGGGATTTTGCTGGGTCTGTTGCTGTTATTGGGAGCAAATTTCCCACTCACTGCTCAGGATACATTAAGTTCTCACCATCCGGATTTAACCCGATCGTTTAAATGGGTTGTTGGTGAGGAGTTATTTTATAAAGTCCGTTATGCATTTTTTACCATCGGGACACTTTACTTTAAGGTGGAGGAACAGGACACACTTCACGGTCGCCCCGTGTATCATTGCAAAATGCATATCAAGTCCAACACCAGCATACCGTTTGTACCGGACTTAGATGACAGTTATGATAGTTTTATTGATGAAGATTTTTATTCTCACAAATTTATCGCTTATGAGAAGCAAAAGGGGTACTGGCTTTATACCCTGTATGAGATGAATTATGAAAACAATACAATCCATATATACGTGGAAAGACATTATCCTGCGGATACCCTGGTAGCCATAGATTCAGTTGCCACCATTCCCGGGCCGGTGCAGGATGGAATTTCACTCCTCTATTTTGCCCGGGCTCACGCCAAATCTTCTTCCCCGGTAGAAATTCCGGTTTTTGCATTTAATGAATTAAAATCTACAGTGATTAATTTTACCGGTGAACCGCGGAAAGTAAAAGCCAAGGGTAAAGAGGTATTAGGGTATTATCTGGATGGCAAATTAAAATTTGTGGGAATTGCCGGGATAAAAGAGGGCTTCAAAGGATGGTTTTCTCCCGACCTTCAAAGTATACCTCTTCATGCTAAAATGAAAGCCATTGTCGGGCATGTTCGGGTGAACCTGGAGTGGTGGAAAGAGTGGGATGAAGATGGATATCTGGCACAAAAAGAATAAGTGGTTTTAGTATATTTAGCTGTTTTCCTGGGAATCAAAAAATAATTGATTGTTCTCATCCAGACTTTTAAACAACTCTTCTAACTGTGGTTGTTCAGTGATGGTAGCAAAAATTAACGGGGTGATACCTGACCGGGTTTGTGCGGTATAATCCGCACCTTTTTGCAACAGTAATTTAACCATATCCGGTTGACGTGAAATAATGGCCCAATGGAGAGGAGTACGACCCTGTCGATCCCGGCAATCGATATCGATGCCTTCTGCCAGAAATAATTTAACCATTGCTTCAGAACCGCTAATTACAGCCCAATGGAGGAGAGTTTTTCCACGTCTGTCCTTCCATTTTAATTGCCTTTGATTCCGAATCGCTTTCTTAACGGTCTCGAGGTCACCATTCTGGATGGCTTCTAACAGGTTGGTTCTTTTAAAAAAACGGAACATGAGTTCATTTCTCAATTTGATTTAAATGAATATAAAACATTTTGCAACAGGGACAATACATCCGATCACAATCGTTTAATTTTTGTATTTATTCACCACAAAGAACCTAAAGATTAGAGCCAATGATATCAGGTTCATTCAACTCCTGGGTATAATGCCATGAGTTGCGAGTATCTTTTATCAATTTTTCTTCTGTTTCTATATCTCTGTGGCCTCAGTGGTTTTTACTTTTTTGTAACTCAAAAATTCTAGAAGCCCTCCCCTGGGATCTCTCCAGGGGAGGGGAGAGGATCAAGCTTTTGTCGCTTCCGTCATAATCTCGGTCATCCGTTTTACAAACTCGGTTGGAGATGATAGATTGCCATCCAGTAATAAGGCTCCTTCATAAAGTTGTAGGATACATTGCCGCAGTAAAGGATCGGTACTATTTCCCATATTTAAACGAGATAAGTTCTTAATTAACGGGTGGGAGGTGTTAATTTCCAGAATTTTCTTACTCCCTTTAAAGTCTTTATCAAGAATTTTCATCATTTTTTCCATTTGAGGATCTAATCCCTCCTTCCCCACCACCAGGGTAACTGGGGAATCGACCAGACGCCGGGAAACGATGACATCTTCCACCTTATCTCCCAGGGTTTCCTTGAACACTTTTATCAGGCTATCCGCCAGATTATCACTCAGCGCCTCTTCTCGATGTTCCTTATCTTTTTGAGTCTCAATATCGGCTTTTTCAATGGATTTAATAGGTTTTTTGTCATATTCACCGATGGCAGGTAGGATAAATATATCCACTGGATTAGTGAGTAAAAGCACTTCGATCTCATTCTTCTTAAAATATTCCAGATTGGGATTTTTTTCGAGCGCTTCACGGGAATCCCCGGAAATGTAATAAATCTCCTTCTGATCGGAGCCCATTCTGGAAACGTAATCCTTTAATGAGGTGAATGAACCTTTGTCGGTATGAGTAGATTCAAATCTCAGTAACTCAATAATCCGATCCCGATTGGTGAAATCGATATTAATTCCCAGAGCAAACATCTGACCGTAGTTTTTGTAAAATTGTTGATATTTTGCCGGCTCACTCTTTGCTAGGTCTTCCAGGTAACCCAATATTTTCTTGACCAGAGTATCACGGATTTTAGCCATTGCCGGGCTGCTCTGGGTGACTTCCCGCGATACATTCAGGGGAAGGTCATCGGTATCCACCACTCCTTTAATAAAACGGAGATATTCCGGTATTAATTCTTTACAGTCATCCTGGATAAAAATTTTCCGGGAATAGAGTTGAACAGATTTTTCTTCATCCGGTCTTAAAAAGGGAGGGGCAGATGCGGGAATAAACAAGAGCGCTTTAAAATTGACCGCCCCCTCAATCGAGAGGTGGAGATGCCCCAGCGGATTTTCGGTATCATTGGTGATGAACTTATAGAATTCATTTAATTCTTCTTCGTTAATCTCACTTTTGGATTTGTGCCACAAAGCTTGTACCCGATTGACTTCCTTCCCATTTACCAGGATGGGA
Organism: Calditrichota bacterium; assembly: GCA_003695285.1. GTDB lineage: Bacteria > Calditrichota > Calditrichia > RBG-13-44-9 > J075 > J075. Next base: position 5,036 of record RFIL01000420.1, on the reverse strand, counting down.
AAATCTACAAAATTTGAATATTTGCGGATAATCTCATTGACCCGAAATTCCTGGCTGTATTCTTCAGCTTCCTTTTTCAGTTTAAAGAATATTTTCGTACCGCGGTTGGGTTTATCTATTTCTTCAATGGTGAACGTGCCTCTCCCATCAGATTTCCAGCGATAGCCCTGAGAGTTTTTATCGGCGTGGCGGGTTTCGATGGTCACCTCATCGGCTACCATAAACACGGAATAAAATCCAACTCCAAATTGACCTATTAGATTGGCGTCTATTTTGGCATCTTTTTGTTTCTGGAGTTGTTGTAAAAATTCGAGGGTTCCGGAGCTGGCAACTGTGCCAATACGATTAATCAAATCGTCCTTGGTCATGCCAATACCGGTATCCTCAATCGAAAAGAATTTTTTATCCGGGTCCACTCCTATACGACTCTGCAAGGGAGCTTCAGGGTCCAGGACATCTTTGTCTGTCAACATTCGAAAACGAATGTGATTCAAAGCATCAGAAGCATTGGAAATCAGCTCTCTTAAAAATACTTCTGGATGAGTGTATAATGAATGGATGATTAAATTGAGGAGTTGTTTTAATTCCGCCTGATATTCGTATTGTTCCGCTTTTTTCTTCTTTACAGCTTCTGCCATCCTCTTTCCTCCTTCGTTAAATTCCGGTTGCGTGCCCAATATATACGTTCATTGAATAAATTTCAAGAGATTCAATGCTTTCATCCTGTGGAGAGTTCCGAATATTTTCTTTTTCTACTCTAAAAAAATGATTAACATTCAATATGTTACCTGAAATCGTGAACTGTAACAGGGATTGACCAATGGTGGTAGAATTACACCCTTTCCAGCAAGAAGATATACCACGCCTGGTCTCATGGATAGATAATGAACCATTATTGGTTCAATGGTCAGGAAATACTTTCCAGTTTCCATTCACCATTGAGCAATACAGTGAGTATTTTGAAAGGGTTATCAAAACACCACTACCCAATTATATCTGGAAGGGGATTGAACGTAACAGTGGGGAGCCGGTCGGTCATATCGAGTTATGCGAGGTGAATCTGGAGAGGAAGACCGGGAAGCTCGCTCGGGTGCTTGTTCCCCCTCAATTCCAGGGAAAGGGCGTTGCCACACAGATGATTACCCAGGTGTTGAATATCGCTTTTATGAAATTTGGTTTGGATACCATTACATTAAATGTGGTAATTTTTAACCTTCCAGCCATTGCATGTTATAAAAAAGTTGGTTTTCAAATTGTTAAAACCGAAAATGATCGCATCAAAATTGGTGGAAAATCCTGGAGTTCCTATCGAATGGAATTGAAACGTTCGACCTGGGAATACACAAAAAAGGGATAAGAGTTTTAAAGACTGAATTTTTGTTCTGACTAACATGGATACAATCCGGTCCCCCTCTTATCATAGATAAAAGAAAAGCGAGGTGCATATACTACACCTCGCTTTTCTTTAAAAAGGTAAACCCGGTTTACTCAGAAGAAGATGCTTCAGCAGAAGCAGTGGCCTCCGCTTCAGCAGCAATTCTGTCGGCAGTCGCCTGTTCATGTTCAGCCATGACCCGACGAATCCAGGGGGTTAAGGCCGCAATAACCAGCGCTGCACCAAGGGCACTGGCAAAATTAATCCAGAAGATGCCTTCCAGTGGAATCTTCTCCCATAAACCAGCTAACACCCCTGAGAGTTTGTTCCCAATAGCTGTAGCAAGAAACCATCCACCCATCATCAGAGCAGTAACCCGTTTGGGAGAAAGTTTTGAGACCAGCGCTAATCCCATGGGGCTCAGGAATAACTCTCCGACGGTAATCACCCCATAGGTACCAACCAGCCACCAGGGAGAGGCTTTGAATTGACCTCCATGAGTCACATGAACTGCTGCAATCATGAAAAGGGTGGAAACAGCCGTAATGACCATTCCCCAGGCAATTTTGGCGGGGGTAGAAGGCTCCTTATTGCGACGGCGTAGCCAGCCAAAGAAACCCACCACCAGAGGGGTCAGGAAAACCACAAAGAACGGATTAATGGATTGAAACAATTCCGTAGATATCAGGGTTACCGTTTTCCCGGCAGGGGGGCGTTGTTCCGGGGGCACGTTTCTCCAGTAGGAACCAGGAGCATCCGGATCTTTTATGGTAGTTCCGATGGTGGCATCCTGATCAAAAGAGAAGAAACGTAGGACAGGTGCCAGAACCCCGGCTTCCCGTTTGGTGTTTTCTTCTGCCCAATAGGTTAGGGATGAACCATTTTGATGGAATATCATCCAGAATACAATCACAACGGCAAAGATGGAAAGTAGTGCGCCGATGGGGGCCCGTTCTTCTTTAGGTGAGGTCAACACTAAAACCACATAATAGCCAATTACCGGAATGGTGGCGAAGATAAAAGCAGCTGTTTGGGGGCTCCCGCCAAATAAACCACCGAAAAACTCATAGCCGATAAATCCACAAATACCAGCCGGGATGATGATTTGAAAAACCAGTTTGCCCAAAATGCCGGTATCAGCCACGGAACCGACTTCACCGCGATCATGCACCATCGTGAGATGTTTTTGACCCAGAAAGAATGTTACCAAACCAATTAACATCCCGATCCCGGCTGCGGCAAACGCATAACCCCATCCAAAGTTGTTTCTCAAAATCGCTGCAACAAAATTACAAACAAAGGCACCAATGTTAATTCCCATATAAAAAATGTTATAACCAGAATCCTTTAATTTACTTCCTTCCGGATATAACCGTCCAACAAGGGTGCTGATATTGGGTTTGAAGAAACCATTTCCCAGGACTATCAATAGAAGTGAAATGTAAAAAATACCCACTCCCGGTACAGCCAACCCCAAATAGCCCAGTGCCATCAGGGTTCCACCAAGATATACACTCTTACGATAGCCTAAAAATCGGTCAGCAATGATTCCACCAAAGAAAGGTGTTAAATAGACCAGTGCCAGGTAGGTTCCATAGACCTCTGCAGCCCATTCACGACTGAAACCCATTCCACCAAAAGGACCTGGCTCCGATGGATCCAGCATGTATAATGAGAAAATCCCTAACATGAGATAAAAACCGAAACGTTCCCACATCTCTGTGAAAAACAAAACCGGCAATCCCTTAGGATGTCCTTTAAACATAAAGCCTCCTTGTTTTAGTGATAAGAATTTGAGGGTGGATATACAATATCATTGAAAGATTGGATAGTTATTGGTGACCCCACAATTTTTTAATACATTAGAAAGCAAGACGAAAAATATAAAGCAGATACGTTTTTATTCAAAATTGAAAATGAAAAGAGAGCAAATTTTATTATAATGGTGCCTGTTTTAGATAAGCAACCCCGGAGTGTTGTCCTTTTCGATGGAGTATGCGCACTATGTAACAGGGTTGTGGAGTGGATCATTGCCCATGATAGGAGGGAGATCTTCTTTTTTGCTCCGCTTCAGGGCAAAACTGCCAAAAGCATCAAAGCGCGACATCCCGAGGTACATTTTGTTCTTTCTCCTCCGGAATCAATTATCCTGGTTGAAAACTATGGGGAACCGAACGAGAAGGTTCATTTCACTACCAACGCTGTTTTTGCCATCATAGAGAAAATGGAATTTCCCGTACGGTGGTTAACGTTGTTTAGGATTTTGCCCTTTCGTATTCGGGAATGGGGATATCGGTTGATAGCCACCCATCGTTACCGCTGGTTTGGAAAATTAGAGCAATGCCGACTGCCGAATCCTTCCGAAAAAACGAGATTTCTTCCCTGAGAACCCGAAATTAATTTGAGAGGTGATTGCACTATCTGACTTTTTTCCTTAAAATTAAGCCTTTTGTAACAACCTTGTAATAAAATCGGTTACAAACAAGGGTGCGATAAACAGGTAAGATCCGCATTGATGGATTGGTTTGATGAATGAGGAGTTTATGAAAGAACCGGAAGTAACATTAGAGTTAGCTCTGCAACATGGTTTGACAGCAGAAGAGTTCGAGCGCATTCAACAGATACTGGGTCGAACTCCCAATTATACTGAACTGGGCATTTATTCGGTGATGTGGAGCGAGCATTGTTCCTATAAAAATTCCATCGCCGAATTGAAAAAGCTTCCTCGCTCCGGCGGGCGGTTGTTGGTGAGTGCCGGTGAGGAAAACGCTGGATTGGTGGATATTGGGGATGGCCTCGCTGTGTGTTTTAAAATTGAAAGTCATAACCATCCTTCTGCGGTAGAACCCTATCAGGGGGCGGCTACAGGAGTCGGTGGAATCATGCGAGATATCTTTACCATGGGGGCGCGTCCCATTGCAGCATTAAATTCACTCCGTTTTGGTCGCTTAGAGAAATCCCGTAATCGCTATCTGTTCGACGGGGTGGTCCGCGGCATCGCTGATTACGGAAACTGTCTGGGAATACCTACTGTTGCCGGGGAAGTCTATTTTGAAGATTGCTACGACGGAAACCCATTGGTGAACGCCATGACGGTGGGAATTGTGGAACATGATCGTACAGCCTCCGCCATTGCACAGGGCAAAGGAAATCCGGTCTTTATCATTGGTTCCCGGACCGGTAGGGATGGGATTCATGGTGCCACGTTTGCATCAGAAGAGCTGGGTGAGGATTCCGAAGAAAAACGTCCCAATGTGCAGGTTGGTGATCCCTTCACAGAGAAGCTCCTGTTAGAGGCTACGCTGGAGATGATCGCAGAAGGGATTCTGGTGGGTATTCAGGATATGGGAGCCGCAGGAATCACCTGTTCCACCACTGAGATGAGTGCCAAGGGGAATAGCGGCATGGTGATCGACCTCGATAATGTCCCGGTGCGGGAAGAGGGGATGAGTGCCTACGAGATCATGCTTTCGGAATCGCAGGAGCGGATGCTGGCGGTGGTTAAAAAAGGGTTCGAGCAAAAAGTTCAACAGATATGTGACAAATGGGACCTTCTTTGTGCCCGAATTGGTGAAGTGACCGATGAGCCGGTTCTCTCTGTGTATTTTCAGGGGAAAAAAGTAGCCGAGCTACCTCCGGAATCTTGTGTTCTGGGTGGGGG
>RFIL01000419.1 GCA_003695285.1 Calditrichota bacterium | reverse complement strand
GGAGATTAAATGTTTTTAGGGAGATTCAGTTTAGTGTAATCTTATTGTACGGAACGATCAATGTAGAAAGAAGGGTTTTAAGAAGAGGAGTTTTTATCAGGGGCAGGTAAATCAGTGATTACCTGCCATTATATTCACACCATCTGTAGATTGGAGTGTTGCCAGGTATTTAAATAAAAGGAAAAAGTGGTTCCTTCATTTTCTCTGCTTTCCACCGAAATGGTGGTTTTATGAAGTTCCAGAATTTTCCGGGCAATGGCCAATCCCAGCCCGGCTCCACCGGTAGAGCGAGAGCGACTTTTCTCCACTCTGTAGAACCGATCAAAAATTAAGGGGAGCTCTTCCTGGCGAATCCCACAACCGGTATCCGAAATGCTGACCCGGATTTTCTGGTCCTCCTGAAAAATTTTTACTTTAACAGTTCCTCCGCAGTCGGTATAGCGCAGTGCATTGTCAATGAGATTGGACAGGGCTCGTTCAATGAGCCCGATATCAGCATAAACCTGAGGCAATTGTTCCGGAAGCTCTGCCTTGAGCTGAATCTGTTTTTTCTCAGCAATTGGCTTAAATTTCATGATGATGTCCTGTAATAAATCTGAGATAAAAAAAGATTCTAAGTGCGGCTGGATTTGGTGAGAATCCAATTTGGAAAGTTGAAATAGCTCATCCACTAATTTTTCTAACATTTCAGAAATTTTCAGGGTGGTTTCAAGATACTGTTGACGCACTGTGGGTTCCAGTTGAGTGTCTTTTAGCTGAATCGTTTCCAGATAACCTTTTATCGAGGCCAGGGGATTTCGTAAATCATGAGAAATATTGGCTACCAATTCCCTGCGCAACTGATCGGTTCTTTTCATTTCTTCCATATTGGAAACCACACTCTCAGCGAGATTGTTGAACGATTGAGCCAGATAGCTTATTTCATCATTCTTCTCAACAGGAACCCGTTCATTGAGCTGCCCCCTTTCAAATGCCTGCATCACACGCGTTATGCGATGGAGACGACGAGTCAGCAGAGCAAAGAAGATTAACCCCAGTACTCCGGTGACGATGACACTGATGAGCACACCTTTCACAACCGTTCGGGTCATAAACCCCTGATAAAACATGGCTGCGGCATCATCATATTTCTCGCTTTCAATGATGATGTACAAATATCCGTCTATCTCTTGCTTGATTCGTAAAGGGGCTGCTGAGAATATTTTTTTCCGGCCGGGATGGCGGGGATCATCTCCGTAAATTGGTAATTCTTCTTCTCCTTTTAGAAAAGTACGAATGGGAGCCAACCCCACACTGGTCGCTTTTAATTGTTTGCCAGGACCGGCAAAATATGCCAGGATGGTTCCCTGCTCGTCTAACAAATAAATTTCGATCCGAGGATTGATAACCATCATATAATGAATCATATGTTCAATTGCAGCCACATCGATACTGTCTGTCAAAAATTGTTCAAATTCACTGGCCATGGCTTTTGCCAGAGCACGGTTGGTGCTTTGTTCCGTGACAGTATGAAATTTTTTGGAGGCGTTGAAGGAGATAACAATTTGAATGATGCTGATTAACAATAGCAGAATCAAAAAAATGGCGGATAATTTAAAATAAAAGGATTGAAAAAAGTTCTTCATCATTCCAGCTCTTCTTTTTCTGAAAAACGATACCCTACACCCCACAGGGTTTTTAAATATTGGGGATTGGCAGGGTCCGCTTCAATCTTATTTCGTAACCGATTAATATGGGAATTCACCGTATGGTCATATCCATTATAGTGATATCCCCAGACAATATCCAGCAACTCCTGACGGCTGTATACCCGTCCCGGATTACTGACAAACAAAGCCAACAGATCGAACTCTTTAGCCGTTAATTCAACCAGCTTACCTTGAACCATCACTTTTCGTTTATGGAGGTCCACGATGAGGTTTCCAAATTGTAGCGGTTCTTTAATTTCCCGGGCAATTCCAACCTCCTTATCCACTTCCACCCGACGTAAAATGGCTTTCACCCGCGCTAAAAATTCCCGGATACCAAAAGGCTTGGTTACATAATCATCTGCTCCAAACTCCAATCCCAGCACTTTGTCCAGCTCTTCTCCCCGGGCGGTTAAAATTAAAATTGGAATGTAGGGATTCTGTGAACGGATCCGTTTGCATACTTCCATCCCTTCCATTCCAGGAAGCATCAGGTCGAGAATGATTAATCGGTACTCGCGGGAGAGCGCCCTTTCCAGCCCGGATACACCATCCTCTGCCCTATCCAACTCATATCCCATATCGTTTAAATGAATCTCAATGACATCGGCAATGTTGACATCATCCTCTATTATCAAAATTTGGTTAACACTACTCATAGCCCTTCCTGATTTATTGGGGTTGATATATTGCATGAAGTGTCATCACAAAAAGTCTTGATTGAAACAACTTCCAACTCATTTATCTTCCTTGCGTCAATTCCGGTGCACTATCGTCTAATTCCCGGGAAACACAAGGAGATTTAGCTCACCCATTCAACATTGTTCCAAAATAAGTGATTAAGTTGCTCAAATCCTCACAAAACCTTAAAATTACCAATACAATAATACGGTGTAGCTTGATACCGATCAGATTCCGATGTATATTGATAGCCGAAAAGGATTTCTGAAGGATTGTCATGTAACCACCTTGCGTTAAATTCAACTCAAGAAACCAATCCTGTGGGAGAATTAACCATCAACGTAATTTAAAGGAGGAGTATTATTATGCAGCAAAGACCGCCCTTTGATCTAAACGATTTTCGCCCGCCCCGCATCCCGATGCGGCTGGTGCGTATTGGTATCATTGTCGTGCTGGGCTTCATTTTTTTGTATTCCACTTTCTTTACCGTGGGTCCGGAGGAAGAAGGTGTTATCCTGCGCCTCGGGAAATATGTACGTACAGTTGGTCCCGGTCTTCATTTTAAATTGCCCCTGGGAATCGAAGCCTTATACAAAGTGCCAGTTCAACGGCAGTTGAAAGAAGAATTTGGTTTTCGTACTGTGGAAGCAGGGGTACGAACCCGTTATTCCACCCGGAACTATGACGAAGAGTCGCTGATGCTCACCGGAGATTTAAATATTGCTGTAGTGGAGTGGGTGGTTCAGTTTCGTATCAGTGACCCCTATCGATTTTTGTTTCGGGTACG
>RFIL01000418.1 GCA_003695285.1 Calditrichota bacterium | reverse complement strand
CGGTAAGAACTCCGGCAATAATCTGGGTGACGGAACTCCGATTATTCATTATTATCAATGGGAAAAGGATTATGTGGATGTTCGTTTGATTCTGAAAGGTGGGGGTTGCGAGAATAAAAGCATTCAGTTTAGCTTGCCATCAGAATTTCCCGGCCTGGGAAGAGCCAACCGGGATCTGGATGGCATTCGTAAAGCTATTCTTTACGGCATCTGGCAGGCCCAGGGGCAGGGTTGTGCTTCCGGATTCATCGGCGTGGGAATAGGAGGCGACCGGACCAGCAGTTACCATCTGGCTAAACTACAATTATTCCGTGATCTCAGAGATACAAACCCGGATCCACAACTGGCAAAACTGGAAGATTATATCATGGAAGCTGCCAATCAGCTGGATATCGGTCCAATGGGATTTGGAGGAAGATCTACCATTCTGGGATGCAAAATAGGAGCCTATAATCGTTTACCAGCTTCGTTTTTCGTGTCCATTGCTTATAATTGCTGGGCTTTCAGAAGGATGGGAGTAACGCTGGATGCCGATACAGGCGAAATTAAAGAATGGCTGTACAGAGATAAAGAAGTGGACATTTCCGGTGAAGGCATTAAAATTACCGGTAAAGAAAAAGTTCTAACCATGCCTCTGAGCGAAGAAGATGTAAGATCTCTGAAAGTGGGTGATGTGGTATTACTGAACGGTCCCATGCATACCGGAAGAGATGCTTTGCATAAATATTTAATTGATAATGATTCCCCGGTTGATCTTGAAGGGCATGTCATTTACCATTGTGGCCCGATCATGCTTCAGGAAAACGGAAACTGGAAGGTAGTCGCTGCCGGGCCAACCACATCTATCCGCGAAGAACCGTATCAGGCGGATGTTTTAAGAAAATATAAAGTTCGTGGAGTAATTGGTAAAGGTGGTATGGGGAAAAAGACACTTGACGGGCTCAAAGAAGTCGGTGCGGTTTATTTTCATGCGATTGGCGGGGCGGCTCAGTATTATGCGGAAACCATTAAAAAAGTCACCGGCGTTCATTTTCTGGACGAATTTGGAGTTCCCGAAGCCATGTGGCACCTGGAAGTGGAAAATTTCCCTGTCATCGTTACCATGGATGCCCACGGAAAAAGCTTACATGCGGAAGTAGAAGAAAAATCCCGCAAAAAACTGGAACAATTCGCGGAAAAAGTATTTTAATTCTCCAAACCTATAAATTTTAAATCCTCCTCTAAAAGAAAAACTCCCTGTTTAAGCAGGGAGTTTTTTATCAATTGACAAATTTTTTCTAATGTAAAGAAGGATTCTATTTTACGCCCTTTTCTTTAAGGAAAAAAGAATATTGCTTATCCACTTTTTGGATATGATCTGATACCCATTGCTTCAGGAATTGAAGTATTTCCATGGATAATAATACTTTTCCGCTTTCAAATCCCTCCTGGAATTGAAGAACTTTTTCAACAAATGAGTCATGTGCTGCTTTATGAGCAGCTTCCTGGGGATATTGATATTTGTGGAAAAGTTCTTCCTCTGTTTGAAAATGGTATTTCGTGTAATTGATCAACTCTTCGATAATATAACCCAACACTTCTTTGCTTTTCCCATTTTTCATCGCTTCATGAAGCTCATTTACAAGAGAAATCAGTTTCTGATGTTGTCTGTCAATCGAAGAAATACCAACACTAAAAGTGTCACTCCATTGGAATAAAGCCATTGTCACTCCTCCTTTTTTACATATTTATCGAACCATATTAAAAATCCTTTAATTTTTTTTTATCTATCTTTAGATGTAAAACTACCATATGGTTCAAAAGCAATTAGAGCAAATGTATTCGCTGATTTTTTTACTGGCTAACAATCTGCTTTTTAATCACCGATAAGTTGATGAGAAGCATTTTCATTAAAACATCTTATAGAACCATTAAAAAAAATTTTATCTCGTTATTTTTACTGAAAAAATGACCTTTTTGAAGAGTTATTGTCGGATTAAATGGTTAAAATATTGTCAATTTTTTAAAACCCCTCCTTCATTCCGGATAAGATTGATATAATAGAAGGAGGGGTATGTTTACATTCAGACACATTTTATGAAATCTCAGGCTTCATCCGGAGTTATATTCTCCGGCACAACGGGTTGAATGTCTGTTTCATCAGCATTGGAAAATTTCAGAACATCTGCCAGCAGTGAATACAATACGGGAACAACAATAAGCGTCAGTGCTGTTGAAAAAGCCAGCCCAAAAATCACCGCAACACCCATATTGCCCCACCATTGTGAGGATTCCACCCCAAACTGTATGAATTTGGAGAAATCTCCCTTGAACAGACCAAGAAAATCTATATTGATTCCAAAAGTAAGCGGAATCAGGCCTAAAATTGTCGTAACCGCAGTCAGTATAACCGGGCGCAAACGGGTTTTCCCGCCCTTGATGATGGCTTCCATCTTTTCCATTCCACTATCACGCAGTTTCTGGATATAGTCGATCAATACAATTGCATTATTCACCACAACTCCGGCAAGCGAAATAACTCCGATACCCGTCATGATGATTCCAAACGGTTTAAACATGACCAGCAAGCCAAACAAT
>RFIL01000417.1 GCA_003695285.1 Calditrichota bacterium | reverse complement strand
ATATGCAATATCCACATGTTGAAATTTTACACTTAACACTTCCGCTATGGTCTCCAGCAACTCCGGTTCATCATCAACGACCAACAATTTGATTTCCTCTACGGAAAGAGGAGTTCGAGCTTCTTCTTTCTCTTTCTGAACCGGTGTATCTTCCGACAACGGGAGATGAATGATAAATTCGGTACCTTCTCCGGGTTCACTTTCCACATCAATAATCCCATGATGAGCGGTAACAATTTTATACACCAGACTTAAACCCAAGCCAGTACCACGTTCCCCCTTGGTAGTGAAGAAGGGGTCAAATATCTTCTGTTTTATTTGCTTTGGGATACCGGTACCGGTGTCTTTGATGGAGATGACAGCGGCATTATCTTCCTGGTAGGTTTTTAAAAAGAGCTGTCCGCCATCCGGCATGGCATCGAAGGCATTTAAAATGAGGTTTGTAAATACCTCTTTTAATTCAATTGGGTTACCGAACACCACCAGATCGTCATCCAGTTCTGTGTGCACCTGGAGTTTTTGTCCTTTCACCTGTGTTTCCAATTTCAGCTTCTGAGCCGAGAAAAGTAAACTATCCTGGATGATATCAGAGAGATAAACGTGCTCGTATTGTTGTTTTTGTTTTTCCCGGGTCAGTTCCTGAATTCGTTTCACGATTTGTGCACCATCTTTGGCGGCTTTCTCCACAATCCCCAGTTCACTATCCAGGGTTGGGTCTTCCGTCTTCAGGCGAATGAGCTGGGTTCGCCCGATAATCGTTGTGAGAAGATTGTTGAAGTCATGCGCCACTCCGGCCGCCATTTCTCCCATGGCACGCATCCGCTCGGTCTGAATCAGTTTGTTTTGCAATTCGAGGCGATCGGTGATGTCGATGGCTGTAAGGAAAATATTCTCATCCTCTTCCGGCATAAATGCGATGTAATGAAAAATACGGTCATTGAAATTATGAATATATTCCTGGGCCTGATTGGGGGAAAATTGTCCGTTTTGTAACTCAAACAACAGTGTTACCGGAATAAGCTTTTGAATCTCATCCTGTGAATATCCGGCTGAATGTAGCAACTTTAAGCATGCTTCATTGTAATAGATGACCTCTCCATTCTGGTTTAAACTGAGATGAATGTTAGGGTTGAATTCCGGAAATTTGGAGAGATACAGGATGTGTTGCTCTTTTTGATATTCTTCGGTGATATCCCGAATTGTCAGCACACCCCCCTGAAATTGATTCTGAAAATTGAAAACCGGAGAGAATCTGAGACTATACCGCTTACCGGTTACCTCATCTTTCCACTCCAGAGTTTTGGGCATGTGTTTCTCTTCTGTCTCCTGGGAAAGTAATTGGTCTTTGATATCCGTCAGGCGTGACTGAAATACTTCTGAAGCACCCGCTTCCACCTCCTGAGGGGATATTCGGCCACTGAACATTTTCCAGAATGCCTGATTGGCTCGTTTAATAATAAAATCCGGATCCACGACCGCCACCCCGATTTCCACCTCATTGAAGGTCGATTCCCATTCCGCTTCCGCCTGGATTGTTTTCTGGAAGAGATAAAGATGATCCATGGCTAACGCCAATTTTTCCAGCGCTTTCTGGAGCAAGTTGATGTGGGAGCTATAGTTCAAATCCGGAAGATAATGATTGGCACACCCAATCAGAACCAATCGCTCTTGAAAGGAGGTATTGGTTTGTAACCATAACACCGTCCGGGGTGGGGTGCTCTGGAAGAGCTTTTTCCAGATGTCAATCAAAGGCTCTTTGTGAAACACATCAATCCAGAACCTGGGAATGTCTGAGAAATTTCCATCGAATACTAACTGATCCGGAAAATCAGGCGTGTCGCTTTCTCCGTTGTTCACTTTAACGAGTAGTTTCCATTGGTGATTATTTTCCACTCGATAGATACTCATCCCAGAATAGAAAAATGTTTCGGAGATATCGCGCAGAGCTTTCTCCAGAAGGGTGTTAATGGATATGTTTGGCTTTAGATAATGGAACAGCTTATTGAGATGTATTAAGCTCTTGTTTTGTTTTTCAATGACTTCAAATTGAATGGCGTTTTTGATCGCCAGGGTTAAATGGCTGATAATTTGTGTGATAAAATTGAGGTGTTTTTCTTCCGGATAAAACTCTTTTTGAAATCCAAGAGCAATAAACCCCATTAACTCTCCGGAAAAATTCATAGGGATCCAGATATATTCATCAACATAGGGATAATTTTTATTGACTTTTTGATTGAGGGAAAACTCCTGGGAGGAAATTCGGAGAAGCTTTTTCCTTCGATATTTTACCAGTTCCTGATAGATAGGAGTATCTATGAGAGAGATAACCACATTTTCCGGGAAGGAGGCATTCCTGCCATCACTCATAAAAATTAAACGGGCATATTTCCTCAACGAATCAATGGGAAGGAACACATAAAGAGCATTGAAGGAATAAAGTGTAGCAAATTTCTGGGTGAATGATAATAAAGTTTTCCGGATGTCGAGGGTGGAGTTCACAATGCGAGACAATTCTTGAAGCAACTCCAATCTTTCGTTTTGCCAGGTAATTTCTTCCTCTTTCCTCTTCTCAGCCTGAATGTTGCGAACACTCCCAACCAATGCAATAATACTTCCGCTTTCATCCCGGATCGATCTGATATGACAGAGTACCGGAACGGGTTCATTGTTTTTATGTTGAAAGATCAACTCACCTTTCCAGCCACCCCTTAAGGCACGGTCGATAATTTCTTCAACCAATTCTTCACGATAAAATTGGCCCATCAGAAAGGAAAAGTGTTTACCCACCAGTTCTAATCCGTTATGCCCGATAATTTCCTCAATGGCCTGGTTGACAAAGATGATGTTTCCCGAATCCCGGGGTTCAAAAATGACGATCCCATCACCCACGTTTTCCAGAGCCATTAACATCAGATTAAGGATCGTGCGGGTTTCCTGGTGATGATTTAAATCAACCAGTTCTGCCCTCCAGCAATCTTCGTCGGGGGTGGACTGTGATTCTATCTTTAAAATTGTTTGAATAGGATTGCCGTTTCTATCAATGGCTTCGACTTCTAAATCGATGCTTAACCGTTTTCGTGTTTCCAGAAGATTTAAGGCATAGCGGAGAAGACTATGGCTGGAAGGGGAAAATAGCTTTAAAATGGGTTCTCCAATCAGGTCTTCCTGGGGATAAATAAAGCGGCTGAGCAGTTCTTTGTCTGCTTTCAGTATCCGGAAATGGTTATCCAGCTCCAGAGCGTAGACTCCATCGCTCAGGAATCCCGGAATATAGTTAGATATGCGGGGAGTTCGAGAGGCATTTCCACTGAGACCAAAGGTCTGGATTAAGTCAGAAATGAGCCATTGATTTCTCTTTAAAAAAGCCTCTGTCCCGGGTTTAGAAAGCTTGGCATTAATTTGATAGACAACATCCCTTAGTTTAAAGAGTGAATCGATTAATTCCCGGGGAGTCAATGGGGATTCTTTCAAAAACTGGATGAGGCGATAGGTTAACGCTGGTAACTGGTCCGGTTTATTGGCCAGAGCCTGGATAAGTTCGTATCCTAACGCCGGATCCGTATTAATAAAGTGGGCTTCCCCGTAGGATTCAAGCTGCAATACTTTTGACCAACTATCCCAAATTAGTGCATGCATACCACATCCAGTTAAACTTTTTGTCTATTATCGTATAAGACACAGCTTTTCTTTATAGGAATTGATTTAAATTTAGAAAAATCAAGTGGGAATTCAGTCAAAAATGATATCGGGAAAATGGATGGTTGAGGTGTTAATGAACAGGCCTTCGGAGGTGTTCGTCCGGTTAATAGATGAACGCTTCTTAACTGTTAAAGGAGCCCTGATCCATAAAATTGAATGGTCGTTGTACAGCATAAATTACTGAGACCACTAAACTCCATGGAAAATTTGTAGGGTCTGTCCAGTATCTCATCGTTCTTCTCGGCTCTTTTTCCAGCGAAAATAGCGAGCAAACAGATTATGCCACCAGAGGCGAGGATTTATCTGTCTTAATTGTGGGGGCAGGGGAGCATAAGGATATTCTCTTGGATGAGTTTGCCATTTCAATTCATTGAGAGAAGTTTTCAAGGGAGTGGAGATAAAACTGATCTTTCTTTCAGCATTCTCAATCGCTAACCTCCGGTTGGAAGTTAAATGTCGAGACTCAATTTCGATGTTATCCCCTGTCAGACTGGCAGAGAAATCAACCCGGAGCCTCTCTGAGGACCATTGAGCATATTCTCCCAGGGTCATCTTCAATAGCCCCAAACTGTTTACATAACTAAAAATATCTTTCAATACCTGACCATATTCATGACGTGGGTGGTCATAAAGGATGAGAGGGATATGTGAATGTATCAGCCGCTGGATGACATGTTGGAAGTAATCAATCATTTGCTGAGGAGAGGCATGGGCATGGCGTAATGAATCAATACATATGGGATGAATGGGAATTTGAAGCACCGAAGACTTATGCTGATGAACAAATGGATAAAATGGGTAAAGATCATACCCGATGGAAAACTCCGAACTATAGAGGAATTTGGTTTCTTCCAGGGCTTTTGCCAGAGCGCTGTTCCAGCTCCCATACGGGGCGGCAAAGCCGGAGACCTCCAGCCCCGCCTGAAGTAGTAGCTTTTTGCATGCTTCCATATTTTGGACATTCCGTTTCACATCTTTAAACACTTGATGGCGATAGCCATGTACGCCAAATTCATGCCCCTGATCCTGATATGGCAGGAAGGTATCCATCCACCCTTCGTGAGCTTTGCCGTGGAGGAACCAGGTCGATTTTATATTGAACTCATTAATAAGCTGGAAAAAAGAGTTTACTTGCTCCCGGGACGCATCATCGCTATCAAGGCGAAAGGCAAATATTCCCGGAGCATCTTCCGGAAAATACCACCAGTGAACAAAAGGGAGATTGCGCGAGAAGAATAAATGTTTGATACTTTCTCTCAGTATCTGAATCACCCCCCCTTTAGAAACCCTGGAAACAACTTCATTGGGGAAGCGCGGAGAAGTGGCATAAAATGATTTTCTCAATGCCTGTACATTTGTGAAGAGCGGCACAGGATCAAGTCCCAGAAATCCAATCCTTCCCCTACTATATGGAAAAAAACCAACCGTATGGGAGAGAAGAGGAGCATCGGAACAGACATAAACCGTATGAAAGAGATCAATGACATCTAACCCGGGAAAGGTGCATTGATCGGTATGAGATGGGATAATTGCTCTGAGATATTTTTTCTGAACCGGTTTTTGTGTGAGGGTGGCAAAGGTATCACCAATTGCCAGGACACTACCCCCTTCACGTAGATAATGGGCGATAGCTTCCTGTTCCGAATTCCCGATCTGACGATTGAGGATGAGCAGAGCATACTTCGTTGGGTCAGGCAATTCCCGGGGAGATGGAATTGCGTAGCTGACTCCTAATAGTTCCAAAAGATGTTCCCAGACAGGAGAGGCGGCCAACAACCCTATTTTTAACTGGATTTTCATTCGATAAATAATCCCTTAATCTTTCGCCACTCGAGATCTCCAATAAAAAAAACTCCCCCCATAAATATACACCATAGAATCGGGGCGCTCCATATCGGAAACGCAGGAAGTAGTTGTCTCACTCCCACAAATGTGGCTGTGTAAATAAGCGCTTTTAATAAGAGATTCTGTGAAGGTAAGCTCACCAGTTGAGAAAACTGGCGATACACAAAAAATACAATAGCAGCTTCTCCCAGAACAACACCCAATGCTGTTCCCCATGCACCAGCCCACAACGTAAATCCGGTGATAAGAAGCACAGCTACACTACTACCTCGCATCATGGCCTGCAAATAGGGACGTTCACGACCGGCAGCAATGAGAGTAAAGGTAAAAATGCTGTTGGTGATCGCCAGCGGGATAAAAAAGCTTAGTATCCGCAGAAGAAGTGTACTTTCCTGATATTTTGCACCGTAAATAAGATCGACAATCGATGGCGCAAAAAAATACAATAACACGCCAACGGAAAGGGTGAACCAGATTCCCAGATGCAGGGTCAGATTTAAATTTTCCGGTAATCGTTGAGATTTTAACGCCCACTGTTGAGAAATTTTGGGTAAAAATAGAGCCCCAAAAATTCGATCGATAACCTGGATGATCAGGATGATTTTGAAGGCTGCACCGTATAACCCAACATTCCCCGTTGTGGATAGGCTCCCCAGTATCAGGGGAGGTAACAGATGGATGCTCTGTGCCAGGATGGATGCAATTCCGATTTGAAAAGCGGATTTCAGAATATCCAGCCATGAGAATGGTCGAATCGGTTTGCTGAAAATTTTATCCTCTTCCTTTTTCCAGAAAAAGAGGCTCAAAGCGCCTACCAGCTGACCGGATAAATAGATGAGAGGTACCCTATAAAAATCTACCGGTGAATGAACCCAGATGAAGATGCCACCTAAATAGATCAACCCGGAGAGCCAGCGAGAGATGGCTAACGCCTGATACTTCTGGATAGCACGGCAATACCATTCCAGTAAGAACGAATCCACCAGAAGAAACAGGGTGTACAATCGAATCAGGAGTTTGAGGGGTGGGCTCAGGGGAAGGGCAAACAGGGCAACCTGCACAACACTAAACACCAGTAAAGCCAGTATTAAGCGAATGATTAGAATATCACTGAGTTGAAAGCTGCGTAGTGGAAAGGGCCGGGCAAGTTCCCGGGTACCGAGGGTGGTTAATCCCATATCAGCAAACCATTGAGCATAGCCCAGCACAGACATGGCGAGGATGATAAGACCGAAATACTCATTCTCCAATGAACGGGCGATGTGAACGGTGGCTAAAAATCCTAACAAACGGGCGCCTGCATCACTGATGAATAAATAGAGCGCATTGGTAGATAGTGGCTTTAACATTCGGTTCGATACCAGTCTTGATGTAGAAAGTGTCCGGTTTTGTGAAGTCTGAATTGATTTTCCCGACCAGTGGTCGGTTTTATTCTCCTTCTTCCCTGATTCTTTTGCGGGCATCCATAACAAAAAGGGGGATGTCGGCGAACAATTCCCTGCGGGGGTAATTCAGAAATAAGGAAAAGACACCAATAATAAAATAGAGGTGCATATTCCGACTACTATAGGTTACCCAGTAAAAAATGACTCCATCCAGAATAAGCAACCCGCCTAACGCCCAGACTAACCGCATTTTTTCGGTGAGAGTTGAGAAAATCTGTTGAAGAATATCTTCCAGGGAAATTTCACTCCGGGTTTGTAGAGCGTCTTCCGTCACACGATGAGAGTAGCGAGCAGAAAGGTATTTACGTTTCAGGCGAAATATCCATAACGCCAGGATGAGGGCGATGAAAAAGCTGAGCAGATCAATATTCTTTAAAATGGTGATATCCGAAATTCGTAATGGCGGTTGTATCAGAAAGGAGTGCAACATGGACAGAAGGTAGAGGAACACAGGAATCAGGAAAAATATTTGCCAGGTGGTCTTAATTTGCCTGACAAAGGTTTGCGTAATATTTTCGATGGCCTCTTGTTTTTTCATCATTCTTTTTCCTGATAATTAGATAGTCTTGAAGAAATTATCAAGACTCATGGTTTATAGAAGACACTAAGTTTAAAAAAGCCAGTTTTTCCATGAAAAAATAATAGTATATTTGGTTCAACGCAGCTAATAAATTGATTTTTTTACGACTATTTAACGGTGGTCTCCATCAGAACCCATGCAACTGTCGATTAAGCAAGTTTCAACCACAGAGACTTTAGTATATCTCAAATTACTCATTAAAATTGGTTATTCCGACCTGAAACTTAGCATTCTGAAAACCCTCTGAGGTTGAAACCACTGAATAACACTTTACTGACGACAATCAATTTTTACTGATATAAATCCTGTAAATGAGAAGGAAGGAACTTACCAGATGTCAAAGCTGTTGTGTTTCGCCCATCGCGGTTCTTCCGGGCATCGACCGGAAAATACACTTCTCGCTATCCGTACTGCTTTATACCAGCAGGCAGATTATGTGGAGATAGATGTTTACAAAGTGGAAAACCGATTGCTGGTCTTTCATGATGAACGATTAGAACGCACCACGAATGGAATGGGGTATCTTGTCAGCCATCCTCT
>RFIL01000416.1 GCA_003695285.1 Calditrichota bacterium | reverse complement strand
GTCATTGTGGTGGCGTTCGGTATTTTAAATACGATGTTAATGTCGGTTACCGAGCGATTTCGGGAATTCGGTATCGTACTATCGTTGGGAATGCCCAATCGCAAATTAGTGATTATGGTGCTCTGGGAGACCTTTTTTATTGTGGTGTTGGGATTGATCCTGGGGAATCTTCTGGCAGCCGGGATTAATTATTATATCGTTCAACATCCCATTGTATTCAGCGGGGGATTTGCGGAGCTCTATGAGGAATATGGATTTCTTCCTCGTCTGGAGTCGACATTGAGATGGAGTATCTTTTTTAACAATAACATAGCCATCTTGTTTATTTCGCTTCTGGCCATTATCTACCCGGCCTATAAAGTCTATAAATTGGAACCCTTAAAAGGGATTCGATACACTTAATTTTGAGTGGTTTGAGAAAAAAGTCAATCTGTTCAGAAAGGTTATTGGAAAAGATTTTTCTCAGAACGGTGTAAAACTGGAAAAGGACAACCGAATGCTCTGGAAAATAGCCTGGCGGAATATATGGAGAAATAAACGCCGTTCCCTGATTGTTTTAACTTCCATCATTGTCGGGTTGGTGGCGATTGTTCTATATGACAGCCTATCAGTGGGTATGATCTACCAGATGCTGGAGAATCAAATCGGTTCTTATGTTGCTCATATCCAGATACATAAAAATGGGTTTAATGACAATCGTATTATTCAAAATTATGTTCCTTCCCCCCACAAGGTGGATTCATTATTACAAAAAGAGAAGTTTGTTAAAGCCTATAGTAAACGAGTTCTTTCTTTCGGAATCCTCAGTAGCGCCACCAACTCTTCCGGAGTATATCTGGTTGGCATACGACCAGAGATGGAATCCAGGGTGACCAAAATTCATACCTATATTACGGAAGGCACCTATCTCACCGGGAAGTCTCATGAAATCGTTATCGGAAAAAATTTGGCAGATAAGTTGAAAGTTGGCATTGGCGATAAGGTCGTTGCCATGGCTTCTTCGTTACACGGAAATATTGGTGCAGAAGTGTTCCGTGTGGTGGGCATCTACCAATCCTTCAGTTCGCAGTTTGATAAAATCTACATTTATGTAAACCTTCATGATGCACAAAACATGCTGGAGCTGGAAGATAACATCTCTGAATTTGCTCTCTTGCTGGAAAACTCGGAATTATCCCAAAATGTAAAAAATAGATTAAGCACCCAATTGGGAGAAGAATATGAAGTACTGACTTTTCAGGAGCTTCTTCCAATGTTAGTCCTGCAAATTGATGTCTACAAAGAATCCATCTTTATATTCTATGCCATCATCGCCATTGCCATGATTTTTGGGATTGTAAATACCATGCTCATGTCGGTATTTGAACGGATACAGGAGTTTGGGGTGCTGATGGCTATCGGAATGAAAAATTCGCGAGTATTTTTCATGGTTCTCCTGGAAGCGCTAATTTTAGGAACAGTCGGAACCATTGTCGGGTTCATCCTGGGCTATCTTATTTATATACCATTGTCTCACACCGGGATTGATTTCGCTATGTTTTCTGAGGGGTTAAAAGCATTCGGAGTGGGCACTGTCATCTATCCGGTTCTTACGCTGCAGAGTGTCGTCAGTGCTCTTCTGGTAATACCTTTCATATCGGTTATCGGGGCAATTTATCCGGCGATTAAAGCCATACGTCTGGAGCCCATTAACGCTATCCGGTATGTATGAAATGAGAAAACAAACCAAAACAAATTTGTGAGAGGCTGTTAAGCTATGGAGATAGTCAGAACTGAACAAGTTGAAAAAATTTATCAGGATAATGGAGTTCCGGTACATGCTTTAAAGGGAATCACCTTATCCATTTCCCGGGGAGAGTTTACCGTAATCGCCGGACCGTCCGGGTCAGGAAAAACCACCTTATTAAACCTGATCGGAGCGCTGGATAAACCCACCAGCGGAAAAGTTTTCATCGAAGGAGAAGATATTGCCCAAAAATCCCGGAATGAGCTGGGTGCACTCCGACTTCATAAAATCGGGTTTGTGTTTCAGGCGTATAATCTAATCCCGGTTCTGAGCGCCATGGAAAATATAGAGTTTACCATGATGCTTCTGGGCATTGAGGAAAAAGAGCGACGGGAAAGAGCCTTAAGCATAATGGAAGAACTGGGCATCGCGGAGCTGGCCAATAAACGACCTAATGAAATGAGCGGCGGTCAGCAACAACGAGTAGCAGTGGCCAGGGCCATCGTCACCAATCCGGCCATGGTACTGGCTGATGAACCAACCGCAAATCTGGATTCTGCTACCGGAAGTAGCCTCATGGACCTGATGGAACGATTAAATCTGGAAAAAGGAACGACTTTCATCTTTTCCTCCCATGATCCACTGGTCATGGAAAGAGGCCGACGGTTAATCCATCTTCGTGACGGTAAAATTATTGATGATAAAATGGTTTCGGAGGCGGCTAAGAACACGGAGTGATGTTGAATTCCTTATCAATTCGTCTTAAACTAAGTTGGCTGTTGCTCATCCTGCTCTGTTCCGGACAGGCTCAGGTAGAAACAAGTATCTCCGGCTACATCCTGGAGTTACCCGCATATCAGCGAGTAGAAGGGCAGTTCTGGGGGATTAACAATCAACTGATAACCAACCTGACACGAGTTCGGATACGGCCGGAAATCTATATCGGTGAAGCGACGCTCATTTCGATGGCTTATGAGATAGCCACCCTGTATCAAAACAATGCCTTTCAATTTGCAGAACCTCCGCGGAAAACCAATCGCCAATTTTTTACTCTTCGCTGGACCCCAATCTCCAGGGAGCATTTAACAGCAACCCACTTTATTGATCGGTTTTACCTGCAACATGAATGGAGCTTTGGGAGAATTATCATCGGACGGCAAAGGGTGTCCTGGGGAACCGGGAGGATCTGGAATCCCACCGATTTATTTAACCCTATTAACCCGGCTGCTTTCGATAAGATTGAAAAAGATGGGGCAGACCTCATCACGGCCCAGTGGTATCTGGGGAATTTCAGTGATCTTACCTGGGTAATCAATCCTCATAAAACAATGGAAACCACCAATACAGCTTTTCGTCTGCGTACAAATTATCATCAGTATGATGTATCAATGTTAATCGGTCGGTTTGACAGACAATGGCTCATCGGTGCAGACTTTGCCGGAAATCTATGGAATGCCGGTGTGAGGGGGGAAGGTGTTCTGGCATTCAAAAATAAGGGAGTAGCCTCGGAATTCACTCAGTGGGTGCTGGGAATTGATTACCAGTTTACCCCAGAAATATACGCCCTGGTTGAATATCAGTTTAACGGAAAAGGAACCCACAACAAACTGCGATACGATCTTCCCGCCCTCTTACGGGGAGAGCTGATTAACTTAAATCGCCAGTACCTATTCTGTCAGTTGATGTGGCAGCCTTACGCCCTTATCCACACGGGTATCGGCTATAATGCGGGACTGGGGGATGGGAGTGGCTTTTTCCTTACCACGGCATCTTTTTCAGTTACCGAAAACAGCGAAATCGGATTGGGAATTTTCTGGACATACGGAAGCCAATTCAGCGAATACTGGTTCTATGCGGATGCATTCTATTTGCAGGGGCAATGGTATTTTTAAAGAAAAACAGCCGCCCAACTTTATGTCACGGCGGCTGCTTTGGAGGAGGTATGTTTAGGAGACTTCCTTTGTTACGATGATCTCGTCTCAAAGGTTACATCTCTAAAGAGCAATTTATCGAGTAATCTTCTCAACTTTAGAAAAATTATACCTCTCCAGATGTATTATGGGGACAGGATAAGCAGGATTGACCGGATGAGAAAAGCTGCAATCATGTGATCCCTGTAAATCCTGTCAGGGAAAAACCTGAATTGTTCCGGAAATTTTTCTTCAAAGAGATGCAAATAGAGTTGTACTTTTACCAGGCATTACGTTCAGGACTGTTGTTTTCGTGCTCGACTGAGACGGTTATTCAATGCTCTCCGACTGATCCCCAGTAACTGAGCAGCGATGGTTTGATTACCTTCTGCACGACGTAATGCCTCTTCTATCAACATATGTTCAGTCGCCTTAAGAGTGGGTAGATGTTCGGGAAAAATGATTTTTTCTTCTTCATCCAATTTTTCTTCCGCCTCCACCGGTGAAACGGGGGTTGAAGGACCCATCTGAATCCCTATTTTCTCCCGAATCGCATCCAGAGACAATACCCCTGATCTGTGACGACTCACAGCATCAAAAATCATTCCCTCTAACTCCCGCACATTACCGGGGAAATGATACGTTTTCAATAAGGTGAATAGTTCGCGAGGAGGGGTGGGCACTTTTTTTCCCAGTTGCTCGGCTGCTTTTTTAAGAAAATGTTGCACTAATAACGGGATATCCTCCTTCCGTTCCCGCAAGGGGGGAATGTAAATCAAATGGGTTTGAAGGCGGTAATATAAATCTTTCCGGAAGGTTCCTTTCTTCTGGAGATCTGTTAAATCCTTGTTGGTGGCAACCACAATTCGTGCCGTACTGATCTGTGGTTCATCGGCACCCAATTGATAGTATTTTCCTTCCTGTAACAGACGAAGCAATTTAACCTGAGACTCCATTCCCAGATCTCCGATCTCATCCAGAAAAAGAGTTCCGCCACGTGCCTGTTCAATCAATCCTTTGCGATCGCGATCCGCTCCGGTAAAAGCTCCTTTTTTATGGCCAAAAAGGGTGTCTGAAAAGAGTTGATCGTCCACTCCGGCAACATTCACCGATACGAACTCTCCTTCTCTACCGGAGAGTTTGTGAATAGCCCGGGCAATCAGCTCCTTCCCCACCCCGGTTTCTCCGGTGATTAACACCGGAAGGGGGCTGTGGGCAATGGCCTCCACATATTGAAAAATAGAACGCATGGCAGCATTCCGGGTGATAATTTCTTCAAAGGCCTCAGGATGTTCCAGAGTATCGCTAAGAAGATACTTTTTGAGCATTCGATTCTCATGATGAACCCCCCGGTAATCCAGTGCCCGCCGAATGGTGGATACCAGACGCTCCTCATCGACCGGTTTAACTAAATAATCGAAAGCTCCCTGCTTCATGCTCTCCACTGCGGTTTCCACTTCGTTCAATGCGGTGATCACTATCACCGGCATATCCGGAAATTCAGTGATGATTTGTGGCAATAATTCCTGTCCGGAAATATGGGGCATAATCATATCCAGCAGGATTACCGAGACATAATTGCCTTTCAACATTGGAAGTACCTGGCGCGGGTCGGAGGTGGTCAGCACATTGTTTATCCCATTCGATACCAATGTCATTTCCGCACTGAGCAGAAATTGTTCTTCATCATCAACAATCAGTACTGGTTGGAGAGGAAATTTATATTGTTTCATAAAGCTCAACCCCGGGTAATGTTAAATGAACAACAAAGGCCCTCTAATGAAACCCATCAAATATAGACACTCTGAAATAGAATTTCAAAACTCCCGATTATTTATTTTCGTTTTCCGGAATATGAGGGGGTAACTCCAGAAGTGCAGTTGTCCCCTCTCCAGGAACCGAGTGCAGATGCAAATCTCCACCATGATTGCGAGCAATATTATAAGAGATCGATAACCCCAATCCAGTACCTCCTGCATCCCGTTTGGTGGTGAAAAATGGGTCCATAATGTGTTTCATATTTTCAGGAGTAATCCCTTCCCCTTCATCGATTACTTTTATCAGGATTTTTTTTCGGGAGGAATCATAATCGGTGGAGATTTTCAGACCACGGTGGGGTTCCGGAATCGCCTGACAGGCATTGGTCAGCAGATTAATCACAACCTGTTCCAGTTGTTGAAAATTCCCCATCACTTTGGGGATATTCTCTCCATAGTGTACAGAAAAATTCTGAGTTCTTTTTTTAATTAAATTCTGAACAATAACAATTGCCGACTCTACTACCGCATTCACATCCACCAATTGATTCAACTCACCATGATCCTGCCGGGAAAAATCTTTCAAACTTTTCACTATCTTCTGGATACGTTCCGCTCCCTCAGAGATTCCCTTAATTAATTGTACAATTTTCTGATTCGCCCGGCTATAGGGGAAAAAAAAAAAAAAAAAGTCACCTTCTTTCTGATAATGAGATTCCAGAATGGATTGGATATCATTCCAGGCACGAGCCAGGATTTTGCCGTTTAACAAAATAAAGTTGTTG
>RFIL01000060.1 GCA_003695285.1 Calditrichota bacterium | reverse complement strand
TCTTTTTGAGACACCAGGCAGGCATTCCCCTGCAGTTTTTCCAGCTCCAATTTGAATATGTTAAAGGCTTCCAACTTTTTGGGGCGATCCAGAGTTATGAATTCATTCATTGGACGACTCCGTAGTGGTGTGATGTTTTTGCCACCATTCCTTGAAAGTTGGCTTTTCAATTCGGGGGGGAGTATGTATTTTCGACCACCCGGGTAACGGTAATTTCCCCCCGGTAATTTTTTGAAATAGATAGGCCGTACTGTTTAACCATGAATACAGGGATGATGAGCGGAGAAAACGACTGATTAATTGAATTGCTGTAGGTTCTCCTGTTTGAGTTAATCCAGCTTCCACGATGCGCTTTCGCTGATATAAAAGAAGGTGATGAAGAGGGATTTTTACCGGGCAAATATCCGTACAGCTTCCGCACAGCGAGGAGGCAAATGGGAGATCCGGTGCCTCTTTTAAACCCAGAAGTTGAGGGGTAATAACTGCCCCGATTGGGCCCTGGTACACCCATCCATAGGCATGACCACCAATATTTTGA
Source organism: Calditrichota bacterium (assembly GCA_003695285.1). Taxonomy (GTDB): domain Bacteria; phylum Calditrichota; class Calditrichia; order RBG-13-44-9; family J075; genus J075. Next base: position 4,778 of record RFIL01000060.1, on the reverse strand, counting down.
TACACCGGGCAGGTGTTATAACAGGCACCACAGCGGATACAATATAAAGCCTGTTTGAGATGTTCATCCTCCAGAAATGTACTCCTTCTGTTATCCACGATAATGTAATACACGTTTTCCGGACCATCGAGAGAGTTGGGGGATCTCGGTCCATCAATCGTGGAGACATAAGTGGTCATTTTCTGCCCGGTGGAACTGCGAGCCAATAATTTCAGGAAAAGAGGTAAATCAGAATAACCGGGAATCAGTCGTTCCATCCCTATAAAGGCCAGATGAACCGGCGGGAGGGAAGCACATAACCGGGCATTCCCTTCATTTTCCACAATGGCAATGCTACCATTGTCGATGATTCCAAAATTAGCACCGGTAACACCCATATCAGCGGTCAGAAATTTTTCGCGCAGTAGTTTTCGGGCAACCCTGGTCAGATGTTGGGGATCCTCTGAATACGGGATACCTAACTTCTCTTGAAACAATTGGGCAATTTCCTGTCTGGATTTATGAACAGCCGGTCCCGTGAGGTGGGAGGGTGGTTCCTTGGCCAGTTGAATGATGAATTCTCCTAAATCCGTTTCAACGACTTCCAGGTTGTGGGCTTCCATTGCTTCGTTAAAGTTCAGTTCCTCTGTCAACATGGATTTAGATTTGACAATGCGGTTAATTCCATGTCGCTCTACAATTTCCAGAGTAAACCGGATAGCTTCCCGGGCATCTTTGGCAAACAAGACTTCGATTCCCTTGCTTCGGGCATTCTCTTCAAATTTTTTGAGATTTGCTTCCAGATCATCAATTATCTGTTTCTTGATCTGGTGCGCCTGTTCCCGGAGGGATTCCCATTCCGGCACTTCACTAACCACCTGGGCACGTTTGCTGAGAGAATGCCAGGTAGCCTTCATGATGTTTCTGCGCATCTGAAGATTGTGTAAATGTCTGGGTAATTCCTGCTTGAAGTGTCGAGTTGTGGGTTTCATCTGGTTAATCCGAATGTTCTTGACAACATTATTGATAGCTTCCGGGATAAAGCTTTAAGGTTACATCTTAACTTATTTTTACCACTCAATAATACGCCTTTTCAGTAAATAAAAAAACCGAATTCTCATCAAAAAAACAGCCTGAGAATTCGGTTTGGGTGGATTGAGTATGTAAGACAATCTATTTAATAAGCTCCTTTCCCCATAAAGACCACGGGAATGGTTTCAAAGAGAATCTCCAGATCAAAGAAGATCGATTGATTTTCGATGTAGTAGAGGTCTAAGAGACACATTTCTTCAAAAGAAAGGTTACTTCTCCCGGAAATTTGCCATAATCCAGTAATGCCAGGTTTTGCCTTCCCCCGTTTCTGATACCAATCATAATTGATAGAGCCGTTTTGTAGTTTGTTAAAATCACTCACGGGAAGAGGGCGAGGACCAACAATGCTCATTTCCCCCTTGAGCACATTGATGAATTGTGGTATTTCATCGAGGCTGTATTTTCGCAGAAATCGACCGATTGGAGTCACCCGGGGATCTTTTTTCATCTTGAAGAGGGCTCCATTGGTCTCGTTCTGTGACCAGTATTTCTCTTTTAGCTCATCAGCATTTTCGTACATGGTGCGAAATTTATAAAACCAGAACTCCGGACCTCCTTTGTAAAGGGCGCGTTTCTGCTTGAAGAATACCGGTCCCTTTGAGGTTAACTTAATCAATAAAGCGATAATGAGTCCCACCGGTAACAACACTGTCCCCGCTAACAGAACCACCACGAGATCAAAAGCTCGTTTCAGTTTGGCATTCCAGTAATCATATCTTTTGCGGCCATTTACTGTGGTAAGAGGAACCCCGGTCACATCTTTCACTTTAATCTGGTGCATTAAATTTTTAATATAAGGAGATACCATTTTTACATTTACATGATGCGCTTCGCAAGCTTTGCGAATTGGCTCATACTTTTTCTGCATCATTGAGTCACTTACAATAAACACCTCTTTGATGTCAGAGGTAGAGATAAGCTCTTCGACATTTTCATATTTCCCGACAATCCGGGGGATAATCATCGGATCATGGCGATGGGGGGTTCCATTGGCAATAAATCCCTGGATTTTGTAATAGTCCCCGTAGAGGTCTTGTAGGTGTTCTGCAAAACGGGAAGCAGAAACATCCGTCCCAACAATAAGCACATTTTTGCTCCCATACCCCTTACGAAACATATGTCGGTTAATCCGGTTGAGAATGGAGTGAGCAAGTTCCAATAGGACATATTGCGTCATTAAGAAAATGACCACCACCCCACGGGAATATTGATGCCCCTTGATCATGAACAAATAGGACATGATGAAAAGGGCTAAATAATAGGTGAATTTTTTGAGGTGAATTTTCTGGTTGTCCAGAGAGCTGTTAAAAATATTTCGATACACCCCAAGAGCCAGTGCCAGCGGAAAAAACAACACATTGATAAATACCCAGGGTTGCCAGTAATCTAGGGGGCTGCGCAGCTCTGAGAACCGGAGATAAATGGCAAGTATGAAGGATAGATTTAAAAGTATAAAATCAATTAAAATAACTAATGCGGTGTAAATATAATGCCAGTTTCTCTTTAGCATGAGAAATCTCGCCTCTGTTGTTTAAATATGACGTCCACAATTTTATCAGGAAATCACATCCCCATTGTCGGTAACCATTCCAAAAATATTAGTGTAAATTAAATTTTTTTTCTCATCCCGTATAAACAATGTCTCCGGGATGAGAATACCGAATGCTTATGTTTAGAGGGAACTAAAAAAGGATAATACTGCTTTGAAAAGATTAAAGATAGGGATTTGAAAAAATCTATGAGTGACTTGAGTTACGAATAACCTATGAAAAAAAATTTACATCCTTAAAACACTCTCCACTTACCACTGGAGATTCTTTTCTGGATCCATTTCAGAAACAGGAAAGAATAGAGAGATCTGAGTTGAGGAATTAATAAAGTGAGTCCTAAAAAATCGGTAAAAAAACCGGGGGTTAAAAGTAGAATTCCCCCTATTAATACCAGCGCTCCTTCTACAAGCTCCCTACCAGGAGGATATCCTTCTCTTAAAGCGGTTGTAATTTGATATAATACTTTCATCCCTTGCTGGCGGGCAAGAAATGCCCCGATGAGAGCGGTGGTAAAAATGATTGCTACCGTGTTCAATGCACCAATCATTCCACCAATTTTTATTAATAAGTATAATTCCAGTATGGGAATCAATGTAAAGGCCAAAAATAATATCCAGAACAATTTTATTCCTCCCGCAATTATAAGTCTTAATATATCGTATGGAATACAAAAATTAAACGGGATTTGTTTTTAACAATTTTTTAGGATAAACTCTTTTCTGAACGAAAAAACCTTTCTTTAATATCCATAATCTTCCAGGAGAAAATATGTCCAGATTTTTACATCAACTTTGTGCCGGGATATGGGTCACTATGATTTTATTGTGTCACTCCCCAGGTTATTCCCAGAGTTCCTCTCAACAACATATCACACAAGAATTATATGAGATTTTTGACTCGGAATGGGAATATGCATTAAAAGAGTATCCCGAAAATGCCACATTTAATGGAGATAAACGGTTTTCAGATCGGTTAACCGATATGAGTCTGGCGGCAATCCAGCAGCGACAACTCCATGCCAGAGAAGTGTTAGAACGGCTTGAAAGCATTAATCGCCAGTTGCTTTCCAGAAAGGATCAACTCAACTACGATTTATTCAAGCTCCATTATGAACAAAGTGTTAAATCTCAACGGTTCCCTTCTTATTTGATGGCTGTCTCCCAGTTGAAAGGACCTCAGTTGGATCTTCCCAATCTGGTAAGATATACTCCCTTTGAAAATATAGAAGATTATCAGGCCTATATGAAAAGATTACAGGCCATCCCACGCTATATTTCACAGATAATTTCCCTACTGGAGGAAGGGATTCGTCAAAAGTGGGTGATGCCGAGGGAACCCCTGCGTGGCGTTGCTGAACAGATCCGCAATCAATTTGAATTAAAGGTAGAGGAGAGCATCTTTTTTGAACCGTTTGCAAAATTACCGGAAAATATCGACAAAAGCGCTCAAGAACAACTGGTCGAAAAAGGGAAACAGATTATTTCGAGCATGGTCTTACCGGCATTCCGCAAATTTTACACATTCTGGACTGAGGTTTACTATCCTGCTACGTATACCGAGCCGGGGGTATGGCAATTACCGAATGGAGAGGAATACTATCAGGTGCAGATCAATGGATTTACCACTACTAACCTAACAGCCCAACAAATTCATGAAATAGGTCTTCAAGAAGTCAAGCGTATTCATCAGGAGATGGAGCGATTAATCGATTCTCTTCATTTTGAAGGTAGCTATGCTGATTTTCTGAACTTTTTAAGAACGGATCCGCAATTTTATTATACACGGGCGGAGGATTTGCTGATAGGATATCGGGATATCTGTAAACGCATTGACCCGGAACTGGTAAAATTATTCGGTAAACTGCCACGAACTCCTTATGGTGTAAAAGAGATACCAGCCTATCAAGCGCCAACAACCTATACTGCCTATTATCAACCGCCGGCAGAGGATGGCAGTCGGGCGGGATACTTTTATGCCAACACCTATAAATTGAATACTCGACCGAAATATGAGATGGAAGCCCTGGCAATACATGAAGCGGTTCCGGGGCATCATTTGCAGATTGCTCTGGCCAGAGAATTGGAAAATGTTCCGAAATTTCGCCGAAGCTGGGGCTATACCGCCTTTGTGGAGGGATGGGCCCTCTATGCCGAAAGC
>RFIL01000415.1 GCA_003695285.1 Calditrichota bacterium | reverse complement strand
GATGGAAAACTTTATCTCTTTTTTCATTCGACCTCCTCTTAAAATATGATCTGCTAAAAAAAACCCCCACTGAGAATTTCCCAGTGGGGGGAAATGTTTACCGCTTACAGGGTGAAGGCAATGAAGAAACTGTTCTTTCTTCGCATCACCTTGAAAAGAATGGTATCACCACGTTTGACATCTTTAATGGCATCCAGAAAATCTTGCATCGATTCAATATCCTTTTTGTTCACCTGCATGATCAAGTCGCCCTCTCGCAATCCGGCTCGGGCTGCATTGGAATTCGGATTGATGGTGGTTACCACCACTCCTTTTAACGAGGATTTTAAACCGTATTGCTGCGCCAATTCAGATGTTAAGGGTTCAACCTGGATGCCCAGGAGTTTCTGAACTTTTTCCTGAGATTCTGGGCTGACCTTTTCCGGCTCCAGAGTGCCCAGTTCCACAGTAATGGTTTTCTCATCACCGTCTCGCAAGACCGTGAGTTTGACTTTGGTACCTGGTCGTGTGGCAGCAATTTCATTCCTCAATTGAGCAGAGTTGGTAACCGGTTTACCGTTTAATTTGATCACCACATCGCCCTCTTTAATTCCCGCCTTATCCGCAGGACTATCCTCAACAACATCCGCAATCAAGACCCCTTCTTTGACCTTCAGTTTTAAGGCTTTGGCCAAATTTTGGTTCACATCCTGGATATAGACGCCCAACCAACCCCGAATGACCTTACCATACTTTAAAATGGATTCCATCACACTGCGGGCCATATTGATGGGCACTGCAAATCCAATCCCCTGAAATCCGCCGGTGCGGGTGGCAATGGCGGTGTTAATTCCGACCAATTCGCCATCGAGGTTGATTAAAGCGCCACCGGAATTCCCGGGGTTAATGGCTGCATCGGTTTGAATAAAATCCTCATAATCCGCCAGACCAACCTGAGATCGCCCTTTGGCACTCACAATCCCACTGGTGACAGTATGAGCCAGATTGGGACTTAAGGGGCTTCCAATTGCCAGAACCCATTCCCCAACCTGCAGTTTATCGCTATCTCCCAATTTAATGACTGGCAAGTTGTCTGCATCGACCTTTAAAACAGCAATATCCGTTTTGGCGTCGGCGCCAATTACTTTTGCCGGGAGAGTTCGATCATCTATCAAACGCACATATATGGTATCAGCCCCATCTATCACATGGTTGTTGGTGAGAATGTACCCATCTTTACTAACAATCACCCCGGACCCTAATCCTCTCTGGATATATTCCTCATCCTGAGGTGTTCTATTCTTAGGTACATTTCCAAAGAAATCTTTGAAAAAGTCTTCGAATGGGCTTCCAAAAAAGGGATATCCACCAAAACCTCGAACCTTGTATACCTTTTCTGTAAAGACTGTTACCACCGTGGGATTGACAGCCTTGGCAATTTCCACAAAGGCTCTATTGAAATCACGTAAACTCATTAAGGGTCGATCAGCCGGATGGATAGAATCGGCAGGTGCAGCAGGGCTGCTATACACCACCGGTTGAGTATTTTCATGAATCTGTGAAAAAATTAATGCACCAGCAATTATCCCAATAATTATCAGTACCACACTGGATAACCTGCTTCGTTCGTTCATTGCTTCCTCCTCATTTTCGACTTATGATTATTTTTTTATTTACACAGTTATAACGAATAAGAGACTGAAAGTTTCCTCCTCCTGACAAATTCCCATCCAGTCAACAAAGAGAAGGTCTTTATCCTGTCATTGAGATGTTTCACAATGATACGGAAACACCTTAATGGCAGGACTAAAAAAGGGCGGTGGATAATTTCACCGCCCTCCTCCAGCAAGGGATTACAACACCTTTACAGGAATTTTTTTGGCTCCGCGCTCGCTTTCCACTTTTTTGGGCAATCGAACCGTCAGCACTCCCTTTTTAAACACAGCCTCAGCACGATTGGAATCTACTTCCACCGGTAAAGGGATTTCCCGGTAAAAGGTACCATAGGAGCGTTCCATGTAATAGAGGTATTCTCCCTCTTCGGTTTTTTCTTCCCGCTTTTCACCCCGTAGGATAAGCACATCATCCTGAATGGTGATGTCAATATCCTTTTCATCCAGACCGGGCAATTCGGCAATCACCTTGATTTCTTTGTTGGATTCCCGAACTTCCACCCGAGGATAGAAGCCCCCCATGCTTTCACCGAAGGTGGCCGGTGAAAACTCACCAAAGAAGGTATCGAACAGGCGATTCATTTCTCTTTGCAGTGCCAGAAATGGATTCTCAGAACTTTCTCTCCGAATCGGCAATCTTCTTCTACCCCAGGATACCGGCAATAAATCACGAATGGCCATAGCCCTCACCTCCTTTCTCTACCGGTTTATGAAGTTCGAATGGGAATGGTTCGCGGTTTCACTTCATCGACTTTTGGCAAACGCAACATCAGAACACCATTATCATAACTGGCTTCGATACCATCCTGATTTATCGTCTCGGTCAGGGTAAAAGAGCGTTCATAGTCACCCACTTCATATTCTGCATAGTTGAGAGTAAACCCTTCCGGATAAACCATTGGGGTATGTCCCTTAATCGTCAATATGTTTTTTTCCAGGGTTACTTCAATGCTCTTTTTATCCACACCGGGCATGTCAACCCACAAGCGAAACTCTTCCGGTGTTTCCACAATATCCACTGCGGGTAAAAAAGTTTTATGCTCTCTCAAATGCTCCACGGTTTCGGTCTTTTCAGGTTCACGAACTTTTATTCTGGTTTCTTTGCTACTCATTTCCTCTCACCTCCTTTGTTTAACTTTCCCTTATTTAATCTGAATCTTTTTCGGTTTATCCTGTTCGGCGCGAGGAAGAGTGATATTCAGAATTCCATCATGAAAACGAGCTTCGATTTTTTCAGAGTTAACTTCAAAGGGCAAACGAATACTTCGTTCAAACTCACCTGCCGGACGTTCCTGACGGAGGAAAACCTCATTCTCTTTCAATTCAGCCGGTTTCCGACTTCCTCTGATGTTTAAATAACCATCCTTGATACTCAGATGAATATCTTCCGGGCGATATCCGGGTAACTCGGCAGTTATGATTGCCACATCATCTTTTGTCCATATATTCAAGGGAGGATACGGAGTTTCCTCTAAACCGGAAAGACGATTGAAAATTCGATTGACTTCCCGCTGAATTCGTTCAATCTCTCTCCAGGGAGAAACTCGAGGATAGAATTCAATACTCATCATCCTTTCACCTCCTTTCGTTTCGGTTGAATTTATTCTCATTTCACCTCCTATTTAGCAAGGTCTGTACCAAAGTTTGTAAACTATTATTTTTAATAAAATAAGATACATTAATCTCCAAACAGCTTTTAATCTCAGGCAGAAATCATGTCATATTTTCAGCTCATCCAAAATTGACTTCCCGAAATATGATCAGTACCAATGACATACTTTGTGCCAGATGTGCATACTCATATTTGGGAGTT
>RFIL01000414.1 GCA_003695285.1 Calditrichota bacterium | reverse complement strand
TCCCAGGATGGTCAGGGTACGGCGAATGATTTTCCAGTACACATACTTCCGGTCATGGGTGGCCAGTTGTTTTTCCAGAGAAAAAGTGAGTGACACTCCCACAATGAAAAGAAAGAAGGGGAAAATTAAATCGGTGGGAGTCCATCCATGCCACTCCGCATGACGGAGCGGTGGATACACATAGCTCCAGCTGCCGGGATTGTTCACCAGAATCATCCCGGCAATGGTGATGCCCCGAAAGGCATCCAGAGATGTCAGGCGTTCTGTTAAAGGGAATTCAGTTTTCACCGCGGTAAGGCTCCTTTACCATTTGTAAATGATTTTATCTGATGATGGAAACACTCCTTTACAATACAACACCATTCAACCATGTTTCAGATTGAAGCGGAAAAACGAATCCATAAATGATTACCGTAATATACAAAATATCAGGCAAACCGACAATTCCCTGCTTTGGGATTCAACATTTGGGGAAAGCATAACTGGAGATTAAAAAGAGCTGTGGATGGTAGCAGGTGCAACCTGTCGGTAGGGTGTGGGGTTATCTCGATTACGATCAAAAAAGGCTGATAGAAGAAAAATCCACCAGCCTTTAAGAAGAGTACCCGGGGCCGGACTCGAACCGGCACGGTCGAAACCGACCGAGGGATTTTAAGTCCCTTGCGTCTACCAAATTCCGCCACCCGGGCGAATCCTGTTTTCAATGAACCTTCCACAAAAAAAAGTACTTGTGAATGTCACCAAGTACTTTCTTTTTTTGAGCGGGAGACGGGACTCGAACCCGCGACCCTAACCTTGGCAAGGTTATGCTCTACCAGCTGAGCTACTCCCGCATTTTCTCATCAACAGCGGTGCTAAATATAATACTGCTAATCTTAAGGTGTCAAGAAAAATCACAATTTCATCAGGTTTTTTTTCTTGGATTAATCCAGAACGATTCCGCGTAAACTGTCCTGTTCCAGAACTGCCGGTAATTCCTCAATCTTTACACTATCCCGTTTGGTCAGGAAGGAAACCAGCATGGGGAGGTTGACCCCGGAAATGACCTTGATTCGAGGAAATTCCCGGGAGAGCATCTTACCCACCGCCCAGCAACTTCCACCGCGCAAATCTGCCATCACAATAATATCCTCCATCTGATGGCTCCGTATAAACTCCAGGAGATGCTGATAGAGTGTTTCCGGAGAGAGATTCTCATTGGTAAATGGATATAACGCCTCGGCATGGCCTAAAATCCCCTTCACCGCATTCACAAATTCAAAAGCCAGATTTCCATGACATATCACCAACCCTGAAACCATTACTCAAAATCCTTATCTAAAAAATCTCTGGTTTTCAATTGTCGTAAATGTTCCCGTTCCTTGCGTTTTAACTTCTCCAGGAGCCGCTTGTTGAATTCTGTCGGTGTATGATGACCATGAACTTTTAACTGCTCGTTCATGGCGATAGTTTCCGCAATGACTGTAATATTCTTCCCCGGGTGAATCGGCAATACGACCTTGGAGATTTCAACTCCCAGTATATTTGAGGTCTGTTGATCCAGACCGGTGCGATCGTAGTCTTCGTTTGGATCGAATTCCACCAGATTGACTTCCACCTCCACACGTTTATGAATCCGCACAGCGCGAATGCCAAATAGCTGGCGAACATCAATTAATCCCAATCCGCGGATTTCGATGAGATGTTCGGATATATCTCTCGCTTCTCCCATTAAGATTTCTTCGGTCTTCTTGGTTATCACCACCATATCATCAGCCACCAGACGATGACCCCGCTCCACCAGGTCTAAGGCAATTTCGCTTTTTCCAATCCCGCTTCGTCCGGTAAACAGAAGGCCAATCCCATACACGTCCACCAGGGTACCATGGATGGTAATACGGGGAGCAAATACATTTTGCAGGTAATCACTGAGCATATGAGAAAATTCTGTGGTGCCATAGGGAGTTCGAAAGATACAGATATACCTTCTGATGGATATTTTTAACAATTCTTCCGGAGGTTCATTTCCATCAGTGATGATGATGCAGGGAATATCGAATTGTAAAACCTTTTCCAGAGATTCCCTTCGTTGTTGAGGAGTTAATGAGTTTAGATAGCGGATTTCTGTATTCCCCAGAATTTGCACCCGATCGTAGGTAAACAAATCCAGAAATCCCGCCAGAGCCAAACCGGGTCTATGGAACTCACTGTTGAGGATCTCCCTTTCAAAACCTGCCTCTGAGGTGAGAAGTTCTAATTTTAATTTCTCTCTGTTTTCTTTGAATAACTTACCAACGGTCAATTTAGTGGGAATCATTCCTGATAACTCCAATCAAGTTAAATTGTTCATCCATTCTCGGCAATTTAATAGATTTAATGATGATTGCCAATAAAAAAGGGGATATCCTGAACGGACATCCCCTTCTATATATTCCAATAAAAGGTTGCTCAGGCAGAATTAATGACGTCTTTTTCTTTGGTGCGAACCTTTTCTTTATATCGTTTTAATTGCCTTTCGGCTTTATCTAAGACCAGATCAAAAGATTTACGAAGATCCTCAGAAATTTCCTTTAACACCAACTGTTTGTTATAAACATGAATTTTCAGCTCCACATACCGCGTCTGTTTTTCCCAACCCAGGATGACTTCCAGGTCAATGATACCATCATAAAAACGGTTAAGCCTGGTAATCTTCTCTTCAATATAATCCCGAAGATCATCCGGTAACTTAAAATGGCGGGCTGTGATTTTGAAGTTCATAAAATCCTCCTTTACGGTTAGGTGGTATTTTTTTCGGCTCTTGGATGAGCCTGTTGATATACAGCCTTCAGTCGTTCCATACTCACATGAGTGTATATTTGAGTAGTGGATAGACTTTCATGTCCGAGCAATTCTTTGACCGCCAGCAGATCAGCCCCCCGATCCAGCAGATGAGTAGCAAAGGTATGCCGCAACACGTGGGGACTGAGATGTTCCTGTTCCGAAAGTTGAGCCATATATTTTTTGGTCATATTTTGAACAGCCAGAGGATAGAGCTTTTTTCCTTTTCGGGTAACAAACACCAGAGAGGGATCTTCTGGGTTTGGAATCTCCTCTGATTTGACTTTAAGATAGGTGAGAAGCGCTTTTTTGAAATACGACCCGAAAGGCACCATTCGTTCTTTCTTCCCCTTTCCGAAAACTCGAATGACTTCGTTGGACATATCGATTTGTTCACTTCGCAGTTCTAACACTTCATTCAAACGCAGACCACATCCATACAACAGCTCAAGGATAGCTCGGTCCCGCACACCTTCAAAAGTATCTGCCGGTGGGAGTTCCATCAACTGACGGGCTTGTTCTATACTTAACACCGTTGGCAAGCGACGGTTTAGTTTGGGCGCAGAAACCACTGCCGCGGGATTTTGTTCAACCATCCCGTTTTTATGCAAATACCGAAAAAAGGATCGGATACTCGAAAGTTTCCGAGCGATACTACGCTTTTGTAATTCTAATTTCAAAAGATGCCCCAGATAATTGCGAATGCATTGGGTCTCTATTTGTGAGGGTGATACATCTGAGTTCTGGTAAAATTTTTCAGCGAATGTGATAAACTGTGAGAGATCATTGCGATAAGACTCAACCGTATTTGATGAATAATGTCGCTGGTTGGTAAGATAATGAAGAAATTGGTCTAATTCAAGCCACATATGCTGTGTTTTTCATTTTTCTTTTTTATTTTGGACGATTCCGGTCAAATAAAGTTCCAACAGCATCCTACTGGTCACCTTCCTTTAATTCATCCACCTTCTCTTTGTGTTTGCATTGGGGACATTGAAGATAAAATCCCTCCGAACGAGTTGTCTTCTCCTCCATTAACGGAAAATGACATTTCGGGCAGTGTTGAGCTCTGGGTCGATTCCATAATGCAAATTTGCAGGTGGGGTATTCACTACAGCCATAGAAAATTTTCCCTTTCCGAGAATTCTTTTGAACAATAGTTCCGTTACATCCTTCTTCCGGGCAGGGAACCCCGGTGCTGATGGGTTTGGTAAACTTGCAGGTTGGATAGTTGGAGCAGGCCAGAAACTCCCCAAAGCGTCCTCGTTTAATGACCAATGGGCTGCCACACTTCTCACACTTCTCATCGGTTTCGATGGGAGGTGGAGGTTCCTCCAGAGGACGAGTGTTTTTACATTCCGGATAACCACTGCAGGCAAGAAATTGCCCATTCCGGCCCCACCGAATCACCATCGGGCGGCCACATTTGTCGCATGAGATTTCGCTTTCCTTCTGGAGGGAATCCCGTATTTCAGATAGCTGACCATTTACCGTCTCGAGTGTGGCCTTAAAGGGATGATAGAACTCATCCAGAGTATGGGTGTAAGTTGCCTTATGCTGTTCGATTTTATCCAGCTCGGTTTCCATGGTAGCGGTAAACTGGACATTAAAGATGTTGGGAAAATGTTTTATCAATAGCTGATTTACGGTTTTCCCCAGTTCCGTGGGTTTTAATGCCCGTTTCACTTTTTCAATATAATTTCGCAGAAAAAGGGTCGAAATAATCTGAGCGTAAGTACTGGGACGACCGATCCCCAATTTGTCTAACGTTTTTACCAGAGTGCTTTCGGTATAGCGGGGAGGCGGTTTGGTAAAGTGCTGTTTGATTACCAATTCCAGTAGTTTCAGCAAATCCCCTTTATTGATTTTCTGAGGTAAATTTTCCGGAATTTGGTCTTCTTCATCTCCATTGGTCTCAGGTTCTTTGATATCCGGATCATACACGGCCAGAAAGCCCCGAAAGGTAATCACCTCTCCACTGGCTCGGAAAAGATAATCACCGGCAGCTACATCGATAGTTACACGATGACCCTTAGCCGGTTTTAACTGGCTGGCGACAAATCGTTTCCAGATTAAATCATAAATTTTAAACTGATCAGCGGTAAGATGGGCTTTAAGCTTCTGGGGTTCAAATTCAGGGGAAAAATAGGTTGGCCGGATGGCTTCATGGGCATCCTGGGCTCCTTTCTTCCGCTGATAGATATTGGGTTTATCCGGAAGGTAATCCACCCCGTAAGTTTCGGTAATATACGCTCGAACTTTATCCAGAGCTTCCTGACTGATGCGGGTTGAGTCCGTACGCATGTAGGTAATTAACCCCACATTCCCTTTCTCTCCCAGATCTATCCCTTCATATAATTTCTGGGCAGTTGACATTACCCGGGAGGTTGTCATCCCAAATCGCCGGGAGGCATCCTGTTGCAGGGTGCTGGTTATAAACGGGGGAGGGGGTTTCTTGGTAACCGTTTCCCGCTTGATGTTGGCAACCGTATAGGTTTCAGTCTGTAATTGCTCGTAATGGTATTTTGCTTCTTCCTCATTGGCGATGCGGAATTTGTCCGGGTCTAAGGTTTTGCCTTTAATCTGAATCAACTTGGCGGCAAATTTTTCCTGTGAAGGGGTCTCCAGGTGAGCAATAATGCTCCAGTATTCAACAGGCTTAAATTTCTCTATCTCCGCTTCCCGTTCACAGATGAGGCGAAGTGCCACAGACTGCACTCTCCCCGCACTTAACCCTTTAAAAATGGTTCGCCAAAGAATCGGGCTAACCATATACCCGACAATGCGGTCCATCACACGGCGTGCTTGCTGGGCTTGAACCCGATCCATGTCAATATCGCGGGGATGCTCCAGAGCTTTGAGAACGGCTGGTTTGGTGATTTCATTAAACTCAATGCGATGAATGTTGGGATTTACCTTTTTAATAGATTCTGCGATATGGTAGGCAATGGCTTCCCCTTCCCGATCGGGGTCGGTGGCCAGTAACACTTCACTGGCTTTGGAAGCATCTTCCTTCAATTTTTTCACAATGGCATTTTTACCCCGGATCACCGTGTAATGCGGCCGATATCCATCATCAAGGTCCACCCCCATCTTGGTTTTGGGAAGATCGATAATATGCCCCACGGAAGCGGCTACTTTATAATCCTTCCCTAAAATTTTATTGATAGTTTTGGCTTT
>RFIL01000413.1 GCA_003695285.1 Calditrichota bacterium | reverse complement strand
CGCAAATCCAGTTCTGAGGATGTGCGAGTAATAATATTGGTAAACCCTTCCTGTTGTAACCGGCGATAAATTGCCGACCCCACCAACCCCCGATGCCCGGCAATATAGATTTTTGATTGTTTTTCCATTAGTTTTGTCCATGAATTTCGCTAATTCACACGATTTATTTAAAATACTTGTCTTTTCTTCGTGATAATTCGTGTCATTCGTGGACCATCTATTTTTTCTTTATCCACTAATTTCACGAATTCACACGAATTATTTACAAGACCATTCTTTTCTTCGTGATGATTCGTGCCATTCGTGGATCATCTATTCTTCTCTATCCAGGAATTTCAAAACACAACATGAAAGATTGGTTCATTTATACACTATCTTGTTAATACTATTTGAGATTAATGAAAATCAACTGTTTTATGTAGAGATCGAGTTCTGGATCTTATAGTTCATTCGAAATAAAAGGAGTGGATAAATTCTAAAACATCTTCCAAATTCGTCTCATGCGAAGGTTCAATATTTTTGCCAACGTGTTTATGGTGGGGAAATGTACTGATCTCTCTATGGTGGGGAGCATTGTCCCATCCGATAATTATTTTACCATTGGAACGGAGCCAGTAATAACTATAAGCTATTAGTTTTTCTCTAATCTTAACTTCACGTACCCAAAGAATGGAATTATCAAAAAGAAGGACTCTGATTTTTAATTTCGAGACACGTTCTTCTTCATTATATTCAATAATTTCAATAGATTTAATAAGATCGTCGAATCGTTTTAATAAATCCAGAGCTTCCATCAACCAAACAATTTTTCATATTTTGAAATGCTCTTTTCCAGTTCCCGGGCAACTGATTCCAGGTAAGACCACTCAATCCAATCTTCATGAGCTTTTTGGGTATCCGCAAGATTTTGAGCAAACTCTTCCAGCGTAGCAGAATGTTTTGTTTGAAAGGCAATTATTTTCTTCTGCACAGATGCTAATTTTTTACGTTTTTCCCGGAGCTTTCTACGAGCAACCTCTTTCAGCGCCTCGTAATACAACGGTTCATCCAAATCATCAATGATCTTTTTGATATCATCCGGTATTTTTATAGTTATTTCAGTCATTATTTTAACCTTTCAGGGTTTCATTACCTACAATCCACAACCCTAATATACGTTAAACTTAGGACGATGCAAAATCGCTTTTTTTATAGCAGCTTGAGAAAGGATGAAATTAAAATATTCCTCATAACCATTCTTCGTGATAATTCGTGTCATTCGTGGACCATCTATTTTTGTCTATCCACGAATTGCACGAATTCACACAAATTGTTTACAAGACCATTCTTTTCTTCGTGATAATTCGTGTCATTCGTGGACCATCTATTTCTTTCTATCCACGAATTGCACGAATTCACACGAATTATTACAAAACAATCCGTTGGTATTCAAGACTCCTCGTTCCAAAATTAATTAGCAGCCCCAACTTATACCCTGTTGCCTTCAAATAATTTAAAACCTGTGCAACGTGTTCAGGTCTTAAGCCATCCATCGCCTTCAATTCTAAAATAATTTTATTGTAACATATAAAATCAGCATAATACTTTTTTGTCAAAATAATGTCTTTATACCTTATCTCTAACTCTTTTTCCTGTTCGAAAGGAATCCCTCTTCTTTGAAATTCAATTGCTAACGCTTCCTGGTAAACAGCTTCAAGAAAACCGGCTCCTAAAACTTTATGCACCTCAATACAAGCACCAACTATTTTGTACGATTCTTCTTTGTAGATTAGCTGATCCATCTTCTCTTAACTCCGTAACAAATAGCATCATTCGTGGACCATCTATTTTTTCTCTATCCACGAATTGCACTAATTCCCACGAATTGTTTAAAATACAAATCTTTTTTCGTGATAATTCGTGTCATTCGTGGACCATCTATTTCTTCTATCCACGAATTTCACGAATTCACACGAATTGTTTACAAGACCATTCTTTCCTTCGTGATAATTCGTGTCATTCGTGGATCACAAACTTTCTCGCTGTGCCAGTTCCCAATCCGCCTTAACCATAATGGTAACCAACTCTGAGAAAGTAGTTTTGGGTTGCCAGCCTAATTTTTCCCGGGCTTTGCTGGGATCGCCAATCAACAAATCCACTTCCGTGGGACGATAATAACGCGGGTCTATTTTCACCAACACCTCTCCGGGAGTAAACGTTCTCCGGGGTTGGAGGATTGAGGGAAAAATTTCATCCACCACCCCGACTTCCTGCTCTTTCTCCCCCTTCCAACTCAGGCGAATCCCGAATATTTGAAAGGCCTTCTCGGTGAACTCCCGCACAGAATGCGTTTCTCCGGTGGCAATGACAAAGTCTTCTGGTTCGGGTTGTTGAAGCATCAGCCACATGGCTTCCACATATTCCGGGGCATAGCCCCAATCCCGTTTGGCATCCAGATTTCCCAGGTAGAGCTTATCCTGTACCCCTGCACAAATGCGGGTAACGGCACGGGTAATTTTTCGGGTAACAAAAGTTTCTCCACGCCGCGGTGATTCGTGATTAAACAAAATTCCATTACATGCGAACAAATTATATGCCTCCCGGTAGTTGACGGTGATCCAGAAAGCATATAATTTGGCGGCACCGTAAGGACTACGGGGATAAAAGGGGGTCTTCTCGTTTTGAGGAATCTCCTGCACTTTGCCATAAAGTTCTGAAGTAGAAGCCTGATAAAACCGGGCAGGCACACCGGTTTCTTTGATAGCATCCAGAAAGCGGAGAGTTCCCACGGCATCGACCTCAGCGGTATATTCCGGCACCTGAAATGAAACGCCCACATGGCTCTGAGCTGCCAGGTTGTAAATCTCATCTGGCTGTACTTTCTCCAAGATACGGTTTAAATTGGAAGAATCTGTTAAATCACCATAGTGGAGTACCAAACGTTTTGGTTCCTCATGGGGATCTTGATAAATATGGTCAATCCGACCAGTATTAAAAGAACTGGCCCGGCGGATAATACCATGCACTTGATACCCTTTGGCAAGAAGAAATTCCGTTAAATAACTACCATCCTGACCGGTAATCCCGGTGATAAGGGCTTTTTTCATGCAACGATAACCTGTTTTAATTATTGTTAAATTTCTTGCATCTAATTGAATGAATTAAGTGTGAATAGAATAAAGAAAAAAGAAAAGAGTAAAGAGAATAGAGGTAAATGGAAATAGAACTTAAGATTAAAACTCTGATTAACGGTTTCGGGACTTTTGGTTACTTAGATAACGAATATAACCATCAAGGGTTTTTATAGTATTCAAAACAAGGGTGTTTAATTCTTTAAATTTTTCCTCTGAAATATAATTTTGATCCAAGCAGCTTATTAAATGATCCTGAATTTCGTATAGTGAACCCCTTGAATGTCTACAAAACTGGATATTTTCTTGATAATGATATCTACCATATCCTTCAGCAATATTTGAAGTAACAGATATTGCACACCGTCTGATCTGTTCACTTAAATTGTATTTTTCCTCAGGTGGTAATAATTTAATCACTTCATATAACTCATTTTTTAACTTTCGTGCCAACTTCCAAACTTGTAAATCCGTAAAATGCTTTACTGGGCCTTTTTCCATTACTGTCCCTACCACTCTTTCCTCTTTCCTTTTTCCTCTTTTCCATCTCTCAACTCATCCTCAAACCGCTTTAAACCCAACAGTTCCAGCAACACCAGCCCAACAAACAGGGTGTTGGTGACCAGGTAGCGTTTCCATAGGCTGCGAGGTTACTAGTTGTTAAACATGTCAGTTATTTCTTTTTTTTGTCTTATAGGCTATTGTTTAGACTCAAATGAGTTTTTGTTTGCTAAATAAGGCGGGATTGGTGTCGGGTTCTTCAATCTGATTAGTAACCATAGAGTTAAATAACTTTATATATTGTTCTGTTATTTTTTCCCATGTATAGTTTTCTAAAATTCTTTTGTGGGATTTCTGACGAAACTCATGAAGTATACTTTCTTTTGTTTCTACTTCATGAATTAGGCGGGTTAAATCGCCTTCTTTCTTTGAGAAGAATAATCCATATTCCCCGTTTGCTAATACTTCCCGGCTAAAGCGAGTATCCAACGCCAAAATTGCGCTACCATATGCCAAAGCTTTTAATAATGTCGGATTTGTTCCACCAAATTCATGACCATGAAAATAGGCAAAACAATTATGATACAACTCCGCCAGAACATTTTGATCGGTTACATAACCGGTAAAAATCAACCGGTCGTCGTTAATTTGTTTGATTCTTTGGGCATATTCATCACGGTAAGGAACATCCCCAACAATTACTAATTTTTTGTTAGAATTTGATTGTATAAATTCTTTGACGATTAAATCAGCGTTATTATCAGGAATCAGACGACCAACAATCAAATAATATTCTCTCTCTTTTAATCCCCATCTATAAATAAAATCCTTATTTTGTGAATAACGAATATTTGCACCATAAGCT
>RFIL01000412.1 GCA_003695285.1 Calditrichota bacterium | reverse complement strand
AGGATACTCAATCCGATTCAATTTATCATACACATGATAGAGCAATCGTCCATCGTCACACATCCACCATTGATTGACATGGGGATTGAAAACCGGTTTTATACGATAGATGTGATTATCCTCTTCCATCGATTCTATCTGAATGGTACAACCCACCGAACACCCGGGGCAGACGCTCTGCGTTTTTTGATAGCGCCAGTTGCGGGGTTTGAACAGAAAATCTTTGGTTACTAATGCCCCCACCGGGCAAATGTCGGCTGTATTCATGGAAAGCTTGTTGTTCAGAGATTCACCGGGAAAAACATCAATCTCGGAATCGGCTCCTCGCTGACGCACCATCAACTCATTGGTCCCGGAAATTTCTTTACAGAAACGAACACATCGGGAACAAAGAATGCAGCGGGTGCTGATTAAGAGGATGTTGGGACCTAAATCCTTGCGCGGAGGAACCCGTTTGGGGAAGTCGAAACGACTATGTGCTTTGCCATATTTAAAAGTATAATCCTGCAGAAAACATTCCCCGGCCTGATCGCATTCCGGGCAGTCCACCGGGTGGTTTAGCAGCAGAAATTCGAGCACCGATTCCTGAGCGGTTTTAACCACTTCCTCTCCGGTGGAGATGACCATATCATATTTTCCATCCACCTTACGCTCCGGAGGCATTTCTCCAATTCGGGTGGAACAGGCAGGGGTTAACTTGGGCATACCCTCCACTTTCACCAGACACATCCGACAACTGGCCACAATGGTTAATCCCGGATGGTAGCAATAGTGGGGTATTTCTTTCCCAATCTGTTTGGCCGCTTCCAGAATGGTGGTTCCGGATTGAACTTCAAGTTCTTGATCGTCTATTTTAATGAGAGGCATAATACAGGTCCTCGATTAGTTTGAAATTCAGGTCTTATGCTACGTTCTTTTTTACCTTTGCTTCGAATTCATGACGGAATTTTTTCAGAAAACTCTGTATGGGCATGGCAGCCGCATCGCCCAATGGGCAAATGGTGCGGAACCCGATGTTGTTGGCCACTTCTTCCAGTAAATCCACATCTTTCAGGGTGCCTTCACCACTGTGGATGCGTTTCAATAACTTCTCCGCCCAGTTCGTGCCTTCCCGGCAGGGGGTACATTGACCGCAGGATTCATGACGATAAAAGTGAATCAGATTCAGCAGAGCACTGACCATATCGGTGTCTTCATCCATGACAATCACGCCGGCAGAACCGAGCATGGAACCGATTTTGGCCAGCGAATCAAAATCCATGTTGACATCAATTTCATCCGCTGTCAGAATCGGAACGGAAGAACCGCCGGGAATTACAGCCTTCAGTTTTTTGTCATTTAAAATTCCACCGCCATATTCATAAATCAATTCTTTCAAAGGAATTCCCATGGGGAGTTCATAGACTCCCGGATTTTTTACATGCCCGCTCAGGCAGAAGAGTTTGGGTCCCGGGCCACTTTCCGGACCGATGGATTTGAACCACTCCGCCCCTCGCTCGATGATGTAGGGCACGCAGGCGAGCGTTTCAACATTGTTCACAATGGTGGGGCAGCGGAAGACCCCTTCAATGGCGGGAAATGGCGGCTTGATGCGTGGCCAGCCCCGTTTTCCCTCCAGCGATTCAATCAACCCGGTCTCTTCTCCGCAAATGTAGGCTCCGGCTCCGCGGTGCACATACATGTCAAGGTCGTAACCACTTCCCAGGATGTTCTTGCCGAGGTATCCTTTATCATAAGCTTCTTGTATCGCCTGTTCCAGAATTCGGGCTTCCTTCACAAATTCACCGCGGATGTAGATGTAACAGGTGTTTGCACGGATGGCATAGGAGCCAATCATTGCTCCTTCTATAACGGAATGGGGGATACCATCCATTAACAATCGGTCTTTGAAAGTACCGGGCTCACTCTCGTCGGCGTTTACCAGCATGTAGTGTGGCTTTTCCGTAGTTTTGGGAACAAAGCTCCATTTCATTCCAGCCGGAAAACCGGCTCCTCCACGACCGCGTAGATTGGACTCCTTTACCTCAGCAATAACCTGATCCGGTTCCATGTTCTTCAGAACCTTCTTCCAGGCCTGAAACCCGCCATGCTTTTCATAATATTCAATCTTGCGGGATTCCGGCATATTGATATGCTTGGTCAATACTTTCTCAAACATGAACGATTTTCTCCCTATATTGTTGATCCAGAACCATTGAGATTCCGGTCAAACATCAGGTTGATTGTTATTCTAATTTATCCAGTACTTCATCCAGTTTCTGGGTGTCCAGACCCTCATAGTAGTCATCATTAATCTGAACGACCGGGGCCGTTCCACAGGACCCCAGACATTCCACCTTCACAAATGAGAATTTGCCATCCTCTGTAACTTCTCCGTTGTCAATGTGCAGCTTTTCCCGGATATGGTCACAGAGGTGTCCGGCTCCCCGTAAAGCACAGGACAGGGTGTGACACACCTGCAGGTGATATTTGCCCATCGGTTTTAATTTAAACATGGTATAAAAGGTAGCCGTGTCATACACCTCTGAAAAAGGGACTTCCAGCAACTCACCCACATATTCCATCGCTTCACGAGAAATCCATCCGAACTCCCGTTGCACCAGATGCAGGGTGGGCAACATGGCTGCCCGCTTGTTGGGATAACGGGTGAGGATATCCTGAAATTCTTTCATTGCAGATTCGGAAAAGGAGATTTTCATATCATCAACCTGAATTTTAGTTCCTGCTATCAATTTTCTTCTCAGTTCTCTTGTAAAAACCGGATGCCAGTCGGTAACCTACCGATCCAGTTCTCCGGCAATAATGTTCAGACTTCCCAGAATAGCAACCACGTCGGAAATCATGTACCCACGGGTCATGGTATCCATTGCTCCGAAGTT
>RFIL01000411.1 GCA_003695285.1 Calditrichota bacterium | reverse complement strand
TAATTGCAAAAACCATTTCCTTCCAATAGATTATTAGGGTATATCTCATTTACCCCGAGATATCTTAATGTTGTATCTAACTCATATGGTTTCAGAAGTTATTTCGTAAAGGAAAAGTTTGGTTTTTCTTAGCATGGCTTCCAGTAAAGGTACACACCCTTATCCTGATTACTTACCCCTTTTCTCCAATCTTGAAGCCGTACCAATTATTAAAGATCTGTGAAATGGATTCAATCCAATTCAGTATTTTATAACTGGAAGGGATTTTCCTCACCGTCAGCTCAGGCCGTGGGGTTTAAAATATAGCAGGAAATTAGGCGGATTTTTTAAAAATATACATGTCATCAAACAAAAAGAAAGGAGTATGTCATGAAACATCTGAGGAAGCGTTCTGAGATGTGGTTGGCGCTTCTGGTGGTTGTGTTGAGCATGGTGGTTATGCCCGCACATGCTCTGAGTATTGCCAAAGCAACACTGGAGGAATTAACCAGAGAATCACAACACATTGTTGTGGGTCGAATTGTTGCGATTGATTATCAATGGCAGAATGTTGATCACCAGGTGATTGAAACAGTACTTACCGTGGCGGTGGAAAATCCGGTAAAGGGTGTATCTTCGCCAACCATTCAAGTTACCCAATTAGGTGGTACCATTGGTGACCTCACGATGGAAATTCCGGGAACTCCCCAATTTGATGTGGGAGACGAAGTATTGCTCTTTTTGCAGGATCATCAGAATAAATACTGGATTCATTCGATCGCTCTGGGAGCTTTCTCGATTGTTACCGAAAACAATGGGGAGAAGTTAGTCGTCAATCATTTGCGGGGGATTGATTTGATTGACCCGGGAAGCGGTGCTCGCGTAGCAGCCGATGAGGCATTTCCGATAATTCCTTTAACGGAATTTTTAGAACAGGTAAATCATTATATCCGTTAATAGAGGAATAAATGTGACAGGAGACTAATCTATGAAATTTTCATTTAAAAATAAAAGACCGATTTTGACTGTGATTATACTGTCGATGGGGATACTGTTTCTTGGGTTTTGTATTTTAACAAACTCCCAGGGATACCATCGGCATTATCTGGATTCTGACCTCCCCTTCAATTATACCTTGAATAATTCTACCCCTTCCAATTGGGTACCCATCATTGATGCCGGTGCCGAAACATGGGACAATGTTCCTTCCTGTTATTTTGAATTCCAGAATGGAGGATTTACGTTGATCGGAAGTTTAGGGTTTGATGGGGTGAATCTGGTGTTTTTTGATATTAATGGAGACAATTTCCCCCCGGGAACCAATACTATCGCCTTCTCATCAACCTGGACGACTGGTGGGGGAGCAAGTTATCATGCTGTGGAATCAGATTTAATCTGGAATGCCAGGGATTTTCCACCCGGCACCAATGGTGAACCCGGTATGATCGATCTCCAGGGAACGATTTCTCATGAATTTGGTCATCATCTCGGAATGGGGCATACCGGTCCGGTGGGTGGTCCTCCGGGATGTGGAGAGTTGATTACCGAAGCCACCATGTATGGAACCGTGGCTTTTGGAGATACCACCCAACGTTCTCTGCATATCGATGATAAAGCCGGGTGTTCCATGATCTACCCGGTCTGGAAGCTGGAGGGAAGTATCACCGATGCCTCCACTGGACAACCGATTCCGGATGCCGAGGTGAGAGCCAATCAGGTTTTTGCTGGTATTAATACCGGCCCGGTTGAATCCCCTCAGACTGGAGTGTATGAAGTGCCCGGTGCAGCGGTGAGCGCCATTCCTACGGATAATAATGGGGATTTTTCGGCAGTTATTTTATATCAAACAGTAACGGTAGAAGTTCAATATTTTGCCTATCAAACTCAAACCTTTACTGCTGCCTACAACCCACCGGGTGGTATTGGACAGACGCAGGTAATTACTCAGAATTTTGCCCTGCAACCCAGTCCGATGGTAACGATTTCCGGGATGGTGAAGGATTCAGTCAGCGGTGCCCCCATCGCAGCAAATCTGGAAATTTATACCACAAGCAATAAACCCGGCGCCCCGGACACATCAATGGGGTCAGTCGTCTCCTCTGATGGAAATTATACCTTCACAGTTCCGGCATTTGAAGACTATGAAATTATCGTAACCCCGGAAACTCCTTATCCACAAACCACTGTTACCGTTACCAATCTTCCCGGGAGCGGTTTACAGCTTGATATTCCTTTAAATGTTGCCCGTATATTAGTGGTGAATGATGATGTCGATAACAGTGGGGAAGTTTATTTCCAGGAAGCTCTGGACAACATTGGTCAGAGTTACCATGTGTGGAGAACTTCCGAGAAAGGGGTGCCACAGTTAGCCGATTATCTGTTGTTTCCAAGCCCTCGCATGGTTATCTGGTTTACAGGAAATGCCAGTAATGCGGTGCTTTCCGATGCTGAACAACAAAGCCTGGCGGAATTTCTTGACAATGGTGGGCGATTGCTGCTAACCGGAAAAGATATCGCTGAAACCAGTTCCTCCGGCACGTTGTTAACCAACTATCTGGAAGTCTCGCATGCCGGAAATTATGTACCGCCAGCCGTCAGGGGGGTACCCGGTGACCCCATTGGAGAGGGATTATTGGTACTCACCACTGGTGGGCCGGGTAATCAAAACTCGAAGGATATTTTCACTGTGGGCAGTACCCCCATTGTCAGTTTTAATTATGGTTCCGGTGGCAATATGGGGGTGGCTGGTGTTCGGGTTGAAAATAGTCAAAACAACTGGAAAGCTGTTTTTCTGGGCTTTGGTTTTGAAACGATTAATAATGATAATGGATTCCGAGATCAAATTTTATCCAATATACTGACCTATTTTGGTGTGATTACCGGGATTGATGAACCGGTTGAACAGGTCTCGGATGTGTT
>RFIL01000410.1 GCA_003695285.1 Calditrichota bacterium | reverse complement strand
TATTGAGTTGTGGTTTCTGAATGTAAATGACCATTGTTCTGCCCCTGGCCATCAATAAATTCCAGGTCGTCGAGATTTACCCATGAATCATAAAGGTCAAACAGTCGCGGCTGCTGACGGAAAATCCCATATTGAGCATGGAAAACCGTAAATTCGGTCACTGGAAAGGCGAATCCAATACGCGGACTCACATAGCTTTCCGTGGGCATATCTTCGAAATCTTCCATGTCGAGCAAAGTGGGATTCCCCTGACCTAACACATTGAAGGGATCTTTAATTCGGATGTAATTGGGATCGAAATAATCCCATCGAAAACCAAGATTCAGAATAAAGTCTTGAAACTCGATCTTATCCTGGATATATGCCGCAGCGGTTACAGGAGTCGGAGGCGCTGCTTCCAGAAAGCGATCCCCACCAACTTCCCGGAATTGATCATTTTCAATGGCATTGCCGAACAAATCATAACCGTAAAAAAAGTTAATTCCATTGAAATAACGTTCCTCTAACGTTCGAGAATCCTTGAAAGATGCTAACTGTACCGGTGCGATACTCCAATATCTCACCTTACTCTGTTCGGCCATTCCACCAAATTCTACCAGATGATTCTTGAATTGTTTGGTAAAGTTAAAATCCGCACCGTTGGTGAGAATTTCGTAACGGGTAAAGTTATTAAAAACCCGACCAAATCCATGGAAAACACCGGGAACCGGTCGTTCGACCCGTCCTCCATTCCCATGGAGTCCATCAATTGCCAGGTCGCCACCTTGAATTTCAATACCCTGCTCTTCCAGGTTTCTTTGATAATCACCATAGGCCAGTAAATCATCTTTCCAGAAACCATCCATTCGTTCCCATTTAGTATATTTCGTGCGGAGCGTTAAATCCCAGAAAGTGGTCTCGTCCAAGATGTGGGAAATCCGGAAAGAACCGCTCAACACATCTTCTTCCACTCGCGGATTATGGAAGGAGTTGAATTTGGAATAAGAATGGACATACTGACGCGCTTTACGAATGGATCCGGAAGAACTGGCAGTAAGTTTCAGTTTACCTTCGAACAAATTCCCATCTACTTTTCCGGTATACCGCAACACCTGGCTTTCATTGTCTGGCAAAAACTGCTGACTGATATTTGCGGTGGGAATTTCCAGTCCGCTGGCACGGGGATCGTCATCATTGGTATCTACCAATTCCAGAGAGCCAAAGAATGTGAAGCTCTTTCCGGGAATAATGGGACCGCCCAGATAACCAGTGATTTGTCGGTAACCATAATCATCCAATCCCAGAATCACATTATCCCCATAATCGCTGGCTTTCATAATTACGGATTTAGGATCCGCTCCAGGAGCGAGCTGTTCCTGATCTTCCACCAACTTTGGATTGTTCACATAATCGGGAGTTTGTGAACCCAATCCGGAGGTAACCATTTCTAATCCACCAAAGAATTTGGAACTTCCGCTCCGGGTGGTAATATTTACCACCGCCGATTGGGCACTTCCATATTTTGCACTAAACCCACCTAATTGAGAGGAAACCTGTTCAATGGCAGCATCGGGGATGGTACCGGAAGGGGTTCCGAAGATCAAATCATTAAAGGGCACTCCATCGATGACAAAGAGAGTTTCATTTCCACGACCACCACGCACATTGATGGTGGCATTATCGGTTTGACCACCCGATCCATCCTCCACCACTACCCCGGCGTTGATGGAGACAATGGAACTGACCCCCTTGATGGGAACTCGTTCGATTTCCTCGGTATCCAACACCCGAACCGTGTTCGTGGCTGATGCTTCAAAAAAGGGCTTTTCTGCCACCACCACAATGGCAGAATCCAGCTCGATGGTGGTTGGTTCCAGCTCAACTTCAACCCGTTTGGTAAGGTCAGAAACCACCCGTACGTTCTGCAAATCCACGGGTTGATAACCAATGTAACTGAAGGATAGGGTATATTCACCCGGGGGGACATTTAAAATGACAAAGAAGCCGTCCACATCTGTAGAAGCTCCCAGAAATGTTCCCTGCACAACCACATTCACCCCCGGTAAAGGCTCTCCGGTCGTTTTATCTCGCACAATACCGCTAATTTTACCGGATTGCCCGAAGAGGGTATAACATAACCCGCTGATGAGAACCAAAAGAAGGAGTCTCCTAAACATACATCCTCCAAATGTTAAATGATGAATTAAAAATTATCAATTTACTGACGAATGAAATTTGATAATCGTGCTACTTCTCAACCATCCCGTAAACTCCGTTGGGAGATCGAAGAATATCTGCCGTCCAGCAAGATCTCTTATTCTGTAGATGAATTGCCAACAGCACGATTCACATTTCAAATTTCACTCCATCAGTTGCTCAGTGCCAGTCTCCTAAACACCACACTGAAGCATGGTCAGGGACGATCTCAATGTTGAAAAATTATCAATGTGGAAAGGGGAGTCACTTACCTTCACCCCGAACATCACCCCCTGCCATGCTTCAGCGCATGTTTTTGTATAAAAAAGGGTAGTCAGCCCCTTACGACTGACTACCCTGAAAAACATCTTACTTCAACAACATCATCTTACGGGTCATACTAAAGTCACCGGAGGTGAGCTTATAGAAATAGACACCGGAAGAGAGGTTGGAAGCATCGAACAAGACTTCATGTTCACCAGCGGCAACTTTGCCATCTACCAGAGTGGC
>RFIL01000059.1 GCA_003695285.1 Calditrichota bacterium | reverse complement strand
TAAACCTCCAGGCGGAGGTAACCCTCTGGTAATCCATTGCTAAAATCCATCTCCTGACGATAATGAAACGAATTTTCGGATAGATAGATGGTTTTGATCTGTTCTCCTCGATTCCCCATCTTCCCAATGCACAGTTTCAAATGACTCAACGTTCCGAAATATTCACTACTCCTTGCCTCCACCATGAGTTTGAATGGAGTTTGCGAAGGTACGACATCTCCGGGAAAAAATTTTTCCGTACCCTGATAAACGGATACCATTCCGGCCGGTCCATTGGAAACGATGACTCGTTTTTTTACCAGTGCATCCTGCAACGAGGTAAGAGTCAACTTCTCTTCAACCAAAATTCCGGTACGAGTTTGTCCTAACAATTGTTCCCGGTGATAAATCATTTGCAATAATGGAATACGAATCTGTCGAAAGTTGTTAAAGTTTCCATGAGCATCCGTTCCTCCCAGAATTCCTATTTTCCTTCCTTCCAGTAGCTTTTCCACCCAGCGACCTTTACCCTCATAGAATGCTTCATCCACACGTCCGTTCAATATTTGCCAGTAATCCAGAGCCGGTTGTTCTAAATCTTTGCTATGCCAGTTGTCTCGACGTAGAAACCAACGGTGGGTTCCGGGGATATGGTCGAAAGGGTGTGCTGCAGCCACAATGGCTGAATTACCTGTCGATTTAAGGGAGGCAAATAGTTGAGAAAGATTTAAGGTGGGCTTAGTTCGAAAGAGTCTCCCATCCCCCTTACCGGGAAAAAATTGTTTACTCCCCAGAACCAGACAATGCACATTACGATCTTTAGCATTCCCCACCGAAACTTCTTCCCCAGGAAGAACGAGTACTCCCTCTTTACCATTCAGTGAATTGCATTCCTGGAGAAATTGTTGCCATTTGTCATGTGCGGCTTCTGCAGCTTCCGGATAATCGAAAGAATGGTCTGTGATGGCAACAAAGTGCAGCCCCATTGCCCGGGCACAGTTCACAATCATTGGAATGGGAGCACCAAACTCTATCTGATCATCCGTATAATTACTATGAATATGAAGATCCCCCCAGTACAAATTTTCCAGCGTTGGGAGCGGCTCCCGGTCAATAGTGATTCGGAATGGTTCTTTCGGGAGGTAGCAATAATTGTCTTGCCTGCATCGAGTTTCTCTATCTCCAATTCGGTAAGACAACTCAGCGCTGAGGTTATAGTCTCCCGGGGCATCAAACAGTTCTACCGATAGCGGAAATATCTCAAAAAAAAATCTTTCGGTAGCGCTGCGATTGATGTCCAGCTGAGTTGAAACTTTTTTCCCTGAAGCAAGATGAGTGATAGTGACATTTGCCTTCAGTAGATGTACCGGAAAGCGATGAGCATCTTTGATGAGAAGATACAGGGGCACATCCTCACCCAAACGGCATCGAAGGGGAAGATCCCAGATGATTTCCGGTTCCTGGTGATATAACCGCCCCTTGAGAAATGGCAGGTGAAGGTGAATTTCAGCATAACCCCAGATACCCCAGAATAGTACCAAGCTGACAATTGCCAGGACCTCCGCCTGTGATATCAGGAACATTTTAGTAAACGAGGCATGCATCAGAGTCGAATCACAGGGTGCAATCATTTCGGCAATATTATTTTAACAGTTGTTCCTTTACCTTCTTCACTTTCGATGGAGATGCTTCCATTCATTTTCTCAACCAGTTGTTTGGTAATGGTCATCCCCAACCCACTACCCGTAGCCCGTGTGCTATAAAATGGTTCAAATATTTTTTGCAACGTTTCTTTGGACATCCCACAACCATTGTCGCTGACTTCAATCACCATCCCATCGCTTCGCGATTGGTGTGGTGTACAACGTATGAATACCTGCCCGTCCTCTCCAAGAGATTTCAGCGCATTATCAACAATATTCAACATGACCTGTCGAAAAGCATCCCGATCCATCTTCACCGGGGATAGGTTCTCAGCAATCTCAAGAGAGATACGTTGGTCTTTGATTTGCTGAACAAGGGATCGAAGCAGCTCCCCGGGATGATGAGGCTCCAATTTCAATGGTTTTTGTCGGGCGAATTGTAGAAACTCATTCACCAGTCGGTTCAATCGATCAATCTCCTCCGGGATGAAATTGAACATCTCATTGCCTTCCGAGGCATATTGTCGTTGTAGCACATCAGCCGCTCCTTTGATAATACTCAAAGGATTTCGAATCTCATGAGCCACCATTGCCGCCATCTGTCCCAGTTGTGCGAGTTGTCTTTGCTGTTGCAACTCCTCCTGAATTGAAAACAGTTGCCGGACCGCTAAAAAAATCAGGGTGGCAAACACCAGAATGAGCCCCAGGGCACCAGTGGCTGCATATAACAAATTTCGTTCAAAGGTTAGAAGATTGGCGAACAGTTCTGCCGGGGCTTCTGTAACTAAGATGGCCACAACATCCCCATTTAAATCCAAAATAGGGCTGTAGGTTGTCAGAAAATACTGATTGGCAAATTGACGTAATTCTGGTTCCGGTGAGGTGCCCTGAAGAGCTTCTCGAAAAAGGTCATCATTCAAGGCAAAATGGGATTTATAGGAAACAGCCGAATCGCTCAGTTCATATCCGATTAATCGAGCCCGATCCGGGGATACAATAAAAACATCCTCCAACTTACTCTGTGATTTAAATTCGTAGAGTAAATTTTGTAAGGCTATGCGATTCCAGTTATTCCTTCCGGGAATAAACCAATCTTCAATCGGTGCCGGTTCAGTAATGATTCGGTTACTGATCTGAGTAGCATAAATATCTCCGGTAATCTGGACCTGTTCTTTTAACTGTGCCAGGATATCAGCCTTCAGGGAACGGATGAAAAACCATCCCCAGAAATTCAGGATAATC
>RFIL01000409.1 GCA_003695285.1 Calditrichota bacterium | reverse complement strand
TATCCCCGAATCTGTTTCAAATTGTTCTTTTCTTTCAGGAAAACGAGAAACCACCTTCTGTACTAACGTCTCCTCCCAGTTCTTTTTCTTCTCTTTTAAATGGCTCATTATTCTCTCCTGTTGTATTCACCCGTGGATTCAATCATTAATCACGATTTAACCATCTCCCAAAGAAATTTTTCTTCAGGTTTATTCTCGCATTCCAGAATCGTAAGTTCAGGAAAAATCCGTAAACTTATCGGTAAGTAGCATACAGATCCCCTCCAATAAACGTCTGTCAGCAGCAGTGAAAGGAGCTAAGGTATGGGAGTCAATATCCAGTTCTCCCAGAAACCTACCCGCTCTTAGTAAGGGAACCACAATTTCAGATTTCACATGGAGGCTGCAGGAGAGATAATTGCTTTCCTTAGAAACATCCTGAACAATGATCGTCTCTTTCCGCTCCGCCACCTGACCACACACCCCCTTACCAAAGGGTATGTGGGTGTGTTCCGTGGGGGCACCGGAGAAAGGACCGAGCACCAACTCCTTTGAATTCTCCGGATTCACCAGATAAAAGCCCACCCAATCATAGTGGGGGATTTTTTCGTGGAGCAACTGGCAAACGTCCTGGAGGGCTTTCCTGGAGTCGGTATTTTTATCAATTAGTGATTTTGCTTCTCTTAAAATAGCGTCAAATTGAATATCGGTTGCGGTAGCCATGATTTCCTTCTCCTCCGTTTGAATATTTCGCTAATTCCATTATTAACCTTCCATCTGATATAAATTACTTCGATGCTTTACCCACGACCCGATAATTGAATTCATAAGAAAGGATGGTATTCCACTCCCTCTCTCCGAGTTTGCGGCTGCGGGTACCGTCTGATGGTCCGACAGGTTTTCCATAGGAATAAAACCAATTTACGATGGGTCCACCGTCAAAATTTAAAAAGAACCAATATTTTCCGGGAGAAAGAATAATCCCTTCCTTGCGAAAATCGAAATCCACCCAACGATATCCCTGTCCAGAATGAAGCTCACTAAGGTGAACAGGTTTACTGCGCACCGCCGGAGGCCCCGGATGACCATTGTTATCCTCGCAGAGTTCCAACCAGAGCCTGCCACTCCCTCCAAAATTATGCAATGCCAATCCGATAAATTCCAGACGAATCGGTTCCTCCAGGATAAACACCTGAGCATATTGGTGATTTCCGGTGACATATTCTGCCGTTTCCACCAGAAAGGTTCGGGTTAATTTATTCTTTGTTAATTGTGAGGTTTCTCGGGGAAAGGCAAAATTAACGTTTTCCGGGAAATCCAAATTCCCATAGAGAAAAGGCTCCTCATAATTCAGAGTGGTATAATCAACTTCTTCAGGCATCTCCTCAGTTTCGGGAGGAGTTTCTTCAGCGCTCTTCTCCGGAGGTTGCTCCTCTTCATCCGGTTTCGGTGGAATGGCTGCTGCCAGGGGTAATTTTTCTTGAATCGGAGGACTTAACAACAATTTTTCGATGGATGCATCCCCTAATTTTCCCTGAAATGCAACTTCATCATTCAGAAATTCACTGATAAATGCCTCTTCCAGTTTTGGCGTTTGAGGTTCGCTCCCATGACTCTGTCTCCAACGCACTAAGCCATCCTGGACAGTCTCATTGTTGTCGACCCCAACTTC
This sequence comes from Calditrichota bacterium, assembly GCA_003695285.1. Lineage (GTDB taxonomy): Bacteria > Calditrichota > Calditrichia > RBG-13-44-9 > J075 > J075. The sequence goes on along the minus strand of RFIL01000409.1, from coordinate 5,065 downwards.
AATCCGGAGATAACGATTACTGACAAAGAATTCGGTTTGCTGGGGGTCAAAGGGGAGCCAACCTTCCTCAGGAAAATACACTTCAATCCAGGAATGTCTTCCCTGGGCCATCTTAAATTGATAAGCACTTTCTCCAAGTGGAATATCATAGGGTTTGTTGAGGGTTATCCCATTCACAATCCGGGCCGGAATTCCTACCGCTCTTAATAATGCAGCCGCTAAATGAGAATAATTCTGACAATTCCCCTTACCAGTATTGAAGGCATAAAGAGCATCGTATTGTTCAGGAACCAACACATAATGCATATGTTGTGCTACCCAGGTCAGAATTCGCATGGTAGCTGCATGTAACGTGGTCACATCGGAAGTTAATTCCTGTGCTTTTTCCTGTATCGCAGGATGGTTGGATTGCACTTGTTCGGTTGGCAGGAGGTAATCCCGAACATCTTCCGGAATTTCTTTCAACGGAAAATGAGCGCTCCCGGGAGTGATGGGGTTCAAATTGACCTGAGTTGAAGCCTGAAAAGAAACAATTGCACGAATCTGAGTGGCGGGTGATTCCCAGTAATAAATTTGCACATTATTGCCTCTTTTATCTGTCTTTTCTTCCCTGTGTGTTGGTTGGGGGCTGAAATTGAATTTGAGATCATGAATTCTTTGCCGATAGGTAAAAGAGGAAAAATCGGAGGGAACCACAAAACTGACAACCAGTTCTTTAATACCCTCGGAGGTGGTAATTTCCTGTTCCATCCGATACTGGATGGTGGATTTTTGTTGGCCGGAAACCCATATCTGTTGCCCTGAGGCAATTGAGAATCCCACCAATAGCCAAGACACAACACTCCATAACAAAATGTTACCTTCCCTATGGCAGGTAAAACGGGAAGGAACTTCACGGTTAGCCGTATTTTTCTTCATACCCTCACCTCAATTCTATTTCAGCACCTGAATAGAAAACAAAAAATCGTTCTAATGCTCGTTGAGCTTGAACGTATTGAGCTTCGTCTATGAAATGATATTTATGAAGACGATCCAGGATCACTCTAGAGCGCCATTGCAGTTCTTTGTTGGGTTCATTGGGGTCTAAATGGAGAGGGTTGGGAATAATTGCTGCCAATCTCACCATTTCGTCCACTGATAAACGGGCTGGATGTTTTCCGAAGTAATATTCTGCTGCAGCCCGGATTCCAAAAATGCCATCTCCAAACTCTATACTGTTCAGATAAATTTCAAGAATTCGGGATTTGGTGAGGGTTGATTCTAATCGGCGGGTAATAAAAAATTCTTTTAATTTACGAATAAATGTTCGTTCAGGAGTGAGATATAAGTTTTTGGCTGTTTGTTGGGTAATGGTACTGGCTCCTCGAACAATTTTTTGAGATTCCCAATTCTGCTGGATAGCTTTTTTTACCTCATCCCAATCGAATCCATCATGGACCCAGAAGGAGGCATCTTCAGCCACCACAATGGTTCTCTGGAGCAAACGGGGAATTTGTTTCAATGGAATCCAGCGATGACGGATATGGTATTTCTTATCCAGCATTGCAGCCTGTTGCTGTCGATATTCCATAAACGCTGTCGTTTCCGGATTGTTAGTTTTTAAAGGGGTTACATCAGGAAGAGAAAAATACAGGTAACCTCCAATAAAGGCCATGATGATTAAAATGCCAATCCAGATATAGAGAAGGGAACGGAATAATTGTCTCATACTTACCACCTCAATTCACCGGGCTTTCCGGGTGATTCATGATGTTTACACATCCTGGGATAATTCCAGAAGAACACCATTCATGCTTTTGGGGTGAACAAAGGCAATCAGTTTCCCTTCAGCACCGACACGAGGTTCTTCATCTATTAACCTCAATCCTTGAGATTTCATTCGATTTAAAACATCCTGTATATTCTCCACATTCCAGGCGATATGATGTAATCCCTCACCACGTTTTTCCAAAAATCCGGAAATTGGTGAGCTGTCATCAAGAGGTTCCAGATACTCCAGATTGGTTTCTCCAAGTTTGTAACCGGCAACTCTCACTTTCTGCTCTTCCACCACTTCTTCGAAGTGAGGCTCCATATTAAAAACCTCACGATACATTTTTTTGATAGCATCCAGTGATTTCACCGCTATGCCAACGTGATCCACTCGTTTAATCATCTTCTTGTCTCCCGATATGAAGCTATCTTAATTTGTAATTGGGTGATTCCTGAGTTATTTCAACATCATGCGGATGGCTTTCCCGCACACCGGCGCCGGTTATTTTGATAAATCGTGCCTTAGTCTGTAGTTCGGAGATGCTGGAACATCCGGTATATCCCATTGCTGAGCGCAAACCGCCAACCATCTGAAAAATGGTATCTTTTACCGGCCCACTAAAGGGCACCCGTCCTTCAATCCCCTCGGGAACAAATTTTTCCGCCTCTTCAACTTCACCCTGGAAGTATCGATCCTTACTACCTTTTTTCATCGCACCAATGGACCCCATCCCCCTTACTTGCTTATATCGGCGTCCATCCAGCAAGATGGTTTCTCCGGGACTTTCCGCTGCCCCTGCGAACATGCTGCCGATCATCACACTATCTGCGCCAGCCACAATCGCTTTAGGAATATCCCCGGTATGTTTAATACCACCATCGGCAATGAGGGGAATCCCTGCCGGTTGAGATATTCGGGCCACTTCCATAATAGCTGAAATCTGCGGGACTCCTACCCCGGTTACTACTCGTGTGGTACAAATGGAACCCGGCCCAATCCCCACTTTGATACCATCCACACCTGCTTCGATTAAATCTTTTGCGGCTTCAGCGGTAGCGATGTTTCCCGCAATGACATCCACATCCGGAAACGCTTCTTTAAAAAGCTTGACGGTTTCCAGAACACCTTTAGAATGACCATGAGCCGTATCAATAACTATCACATCCACACCTTTCTGGATTAACAGATCTGCCCGTTCAATTTCCTTCTCCCCTACCCCAATCGCAGCCCCGACTCGTAATCGGCCCAGATCATCTTTACAGGCATTAGGATAATCCTCTTTCTTCTGAATGTCTTTGACGGTTATCAATCCTTTGAGATTGAAATCTTTATCTACGATCAACAATTTCTCAATACGATGTTTTTGCAATATCGTCTTTGCTTCCTCCAGGGTGGTGCCTTCGGGAGCGGTTATCAAATTTTCACTGGTCATTAGCTTTTCAATGGGCTGATCCAGATTCTCCACAAATCGTAAATCGCGATTGGTAATAATCCCCACCAAGCGGCGTCCTTTTACGATAGGGATGCCTGAGATGTGATAGGCTTCCATCATCTTTAAAGCGTCCTTGAGACTGTGCTGAGCAGTAAGGGTAATCGGATCAACAATCATTCCACTTTCCGAACGTTTAACCCGATCGATTTGTTGAGCCTGCTCTTCCGGGGTCAAATTCTTATGAATAATCCCAATCCCCCCCTCTCGCGCCAGGGCAATGGCCATTTGATACTCCGTAACGGTATCCATCGCCGCAGAGATGATAGGAATATTCAGGGCGATATTCACTGTCAGGCGAGTATTTAAATTAACATCTCTGGGTAACACCTCTGACCTGGCAGGAACTAATAGCACATCATCAAAGGTTAACCCTTCATATAAAATTTTTTCCATCTTTAACCTCCTATTCAATTGGAAAAATTTAAACTCTATTTAAAGATTCACAAAAAAGAAATTCAAATAATTAGGAAATCTCCAGATCATTGATCTTTTCCATCCTAAACACTTACGAAAACAGTGATTCGTTCATTATCTCAGGTGTTAAGATTAAAAAGCGATATGCCATTTTATTGAGCTAACGCACAGGGTCACTTCCCCGGTGTAGGTAATTTTATTCACCGTAGGAAGGGGGGGCATATTTAATTATCCCAATTTATCAGGTAGGGTACTATACACAAGTCTTTGAAATGGATTTCATCCGGGAGATAAGTCATGTTATGCCCCAAATGTGGTTCCGTCAATCCTGTTGATTTAAACGTTTGCTGGAATTGTCAGGCCACTTTAAAACATCCCACAAACACTCAATCCACGCGTAAGCAACCACGATTGAATATTCAGACGTCACAGGAACCAATATTGATACCGGATCCTGAATTTTCCGGTAAATCATCCACTGAGAAAGATGAATCAACCGTTCAATCCTCACCTGCAACGTCACCCTCTCTTGAGGAATTAATTGAAAAGAATTTAGAAGAAAAAAGTAGTGTCAATCCGTTTTCGGAAGAACCTGAAACGAATTATCAAGATGCTTTTGCCATGCCAGAATCAACATCGAACTCCAATGTTAAAAAGGTGATGCTATTCACATCAATCTTTCTATTCCTGGCATTGGTTATCGTTGGTGGAAGATGGTGGTACAAACAATCAACTGTTACCCCGAGGGGATTGATGGATCAGGCCGAAACATCTATCCACAATGGTGATATAGATGCCGGAATAAGTTTACTCACTCAACTCATTCACACCTTCCCGGATGCTCCCCTGACCGCACTGGCTGAGAAACGACTGAAAGAGGTGGAACAGGAAAAGGAATTTGTTGCCGCCCATGGCATGAATAGGAGTGAATTTGTATCCCAATTATTGGAAAAAGCGGAAACAGCATTTCAAAGACAACGGTATCTCATTCCCACTGATGACAATGTCATCCTGTATACCAGACAGATTCTTGAAGTGGATCCGGTTAACCCACGGGCGCTGGAACTGGAAGCCAGTGTTCTTCATTTTTATGAGAAAAAAGCGGAAGAGGCTCTTTCAAAAAGGCGTATCCGTCAGGCATTGCGATTCTACGAAAATATTTTACTAATTGATTCAACTCGCGTGGATATTCAGCAAAAAATTGCAAACCTGAGAACTCGGCGAAGATAATCAACCGGAAAACATGTTTTATCTGAGCTTAAACTTTCTCCCATTTTATATTTTTTTAACCTGAGATTCTCCCCACCTTTCATAACCTGTCGGTAAAAACTTTCCATCTCTGCCAATATCCCTGCTTTAAATGATTATATAGAATTAACAGGATATTTACCGGCATGATGCAACAT
>RFIL01000408.1 GCA_003695285.1 Calditrichota bacterium | reverse complement strand
TGCCCGAGGGTACAATAGCGCCCAATTTTTGCTCCACTTTGCACATGACTGTAATGCCAGATCTTCGTTCCTTCGCCAATTTCACAGCCTTCATCTACCACAGCCGTTTCATGAACAAAATATTTCGATTTTTTACCGGTAGTCGATTCCTTCTCCACTTTCCCCTTCTGAAGGGTTTTCATTTCCAGCTTCTGTTGGGCCTGTTCCAGAATTTCCAATACCAGAATCCCATTCTGCCCATCGGTTTCCGGTGTTTTGCCGTTCACCACACAATCATAAAAATGTTGTTGCTCCAATTTTAAAGGCATTTCATCCGGATAGTCAATGACCTCAAACCCTTCATCCCGTTTAATCAATTCCCCCCGAATCCAATCAATGCCCTTGGGATAGAGAATCAGTTTATCCTGAGGCTTGGTGTCTTCAAAGACAAGCATGCTTTTATCCCCGATCACCACCAGTCGATGCTCTTTAAAGGGATGCAACCAGCTAACATGAATATGGGCCAGAATGTTATTGGGATAGCGAAGCATGGTCAGGGTCACATCATGGATACCCGGCTGCAGGAAAATTCCGCCGGTAGCATCAACATCTTCCGGATAGCTGTTAATGAGATATTGCAGCACCGAAATATCATGGGGAGCAAATGACCAGAGAATATTCTCTTCTCTCCGCACCGTTCCCAGATTCAGTCGATTACTGTAAATATACTCCAGTTTTCCGAGGGTGCCCTGTTCAATAAGCTCTTTTATTTTTCGGATGGCAGGATGATAGATAAGCAGATGCCCTACCATTAACACCCGCTTTTTCTTCCTGGCCAGTGCTTCCAGCTCCTTTGCCTGATGCGAAAATAGCGCCAGAGGTTTTTCGACCAGCACATGTTTACCGTTTTCCAGCACCATCCGCGCCAGCTCATAATGCGTCTCGGCAGGAGTGGAAAGAATCACGGCCGTGATTTGTGGGTCTTTCAATACCGTTTCGATATCCGTAGTCGGAGTTGCTTGCGGTGCCAGGGATCTGGCTTCCTGCAATTGTGGTTCACTAATATCACAAACATATTTTAATTTTGAGGCAAACAGTTCCGCAGCTGTACGAATATGATTACGGCCCCATCTTCCGCATCCAATAATCGCCAGTTGAAATGTCTCTTTACTCATTCTACTCTCCAATTGCTTTTTCATCTAATCCAGACGTAACTGCTGCAACCATTCCCGATGTTCCTGATACCAACCGAGTACTTTACCCAAACCTTCCGTAATATCCACGGTTGGTGCCCAGCCAATCTTCTCCCGAGTCGAGTTTATATCTGCAAAAGTAATCAATCCATCCGCCGGATGCCTGGGTAAATATTCAATCCGCGCTTTTTTCCCCAATCCGTCTTCAATTAAACGAATAATTTCTTTCAACTCAACCGGATGTTCCCCTCCCACGTTGTAAATATGATATCCTTCCAGATCCATACCCCGAATGGTGGCTTCCACCACATCCTTTACAAAGGTAAAATCACGTGATTGGGAACCATCACCATAAACCGGAATGGTATCCCCGCGGTCAATCATAATCATGAATTTGAAATAGGCCATATCGGGTCGTCCGGCAGGCCCATAGACTGAAAAATAACGGGGAATACTGACATGAATTCCATAAATATAATGATAGGAATAACAGAGTTCCTCAGCCGCTTTCTTCGACGCTGCATAGGGCGAAATAGTGTGATCCGTTTTGTCTTCCACACGAAAGGGGGTTGGATTGTTTCCATAGATGCTGGAGGTAGAAGCCTGCACCAGGTGTTTGACCTCGTACCGCCGACAACATTCCAGGATATTGAGTGTACCCTCTGTATTGGTCCGGTAATATACCCACGGGTCCTCCACACTGGCCCGAACCCCTGCCCTGGCAGCCAGATTGAACACTCCCTCGAATTGATTCTGAGCAAATAAGGATTCCAGCTCCGCATAATCCGATATATCCGCCTGATAAAAGGTAAAGGTGTCCCACGTTTGGAGTTCACCCAATCTCCATTCTTTCAAACGGATATCATAGTAGTCATTGAGATTATCCACGCCGACGATACGATGCCCCCGGTGAAGTAACTCCATTGTTAAATGCCAGCCTATAAAACCGGCACATCCTGTTACCAGATAAGTCATAATAAATTTGTCAGTTGATTAAGAAATCGAGTGGGCTTAAACGGGTTAGATATAGCTCCGCCCCGTCACTTACAGATTGCGCCTCAATCTGCAGTTGGGGCCTGGTAAAGATGTTTTTGAATAAGGTATTTCGAGTCCCAGCCAGAAGCCGGAACCTCATTTCCAAGCGGATTTTTACCGTATCTTTAACCGGATAAGCCTATAAAAAAAAGGACTCTCACACTCCGAAAGTCCTGTAGTTATCCTGTAATAAATACTTCCTGCAATCCATGTCTGAAATATTTTTGCACCCCGGTTTATCAAAGGAAGCCAACCTTCTCAATTGCGCTTTCTCAGTTTATACAGTTCAATGAAACCGTTCTTAATTCCAGACAGAAATCCTTTTCCGGACAGTATATTTGGGAGGATTAAAGATCGAATGGCGACCTACACTCATACTCGTCATCCTCTCCCGCGTCTTCAACCTCCATATTAAACAGACAGTAATTGTCGGTTAATTTTTACGAAAACTTTAAGCTAATTTTAATTTTAGAAACCAGTTTGTTATCAGTCGCTCTTCCTAT
>RFIL01000058.1 GCA_003695285.1 Calditrichota bacterium | reverse complement strand
ATGGAAGATTGAGTTTACCAGACATCCTTTCTCAATCATCAAATAATTCAATCCTCGTTTTCCAGCTTCGATCCCGCAGGAGAAACCAACCGGACCTGCACCAACAATGATCACATCATATTTAGGGTTATTCATAGATACGAATTCCTTTTATTTCCTCAATTCAGTGCGGAATAAAGGGGGAATTTTCAGGGAAAGCAAGTGTTTTTGAAGGAAGTCCATAAGGAGAATGAAAAAAGTTTTTATCTTACTTTAATATCCTTTAACAATTTTTCTATATGTAATTTTGCTTTATTAAATTGTTTACCTTTTGTTAAATCTTCTTTCAACATTTTATTCACAATAATTTTTAAAATCTCTTTCTTATCAACTTCTAAAGTAGGGGCGATTTTATTAAAAATATCAACTAAATTGTTCACAATAATGTCAGATTGTAATAAAACGCTCAGGGTATAAGGATTGACAATTTGAATATATTCAAAATACCTTTTTAATGCATTTTGTTTGAATCCATCTTTAGATAACAAATACAACCAATAAAGATGTTCTCTATTTTTAGGATCAATTTCTAGAAAATCAAACTCTAAAATTAACGTGTATGTTGGGTGTCTTGTATAATCGACAGAATAAATTTTCCATAAGATACCATTCGTGGACACCATCCAGGGAATTCCATTTTCCTGAGCAAATATTTTTGATTCCCTCAAAAACCCTTCATTGATTTTTTTATCTAATTTGATTATCTCAGCAATTACCATCAGTTTTCCATTTATTTTAATGGCTAAATCTCTTTTCCTATTTCTATCAACCAGATCGAAAATTATCTCGTTTACTTTTTCAAAACCCCACATCTTTTCAAACATATCTCCTACTAATACTACCGTTCCAGGTTCTTCCAACCCTTTTTTTAGAGCATTTTTTATTTTCTTCTGGAATTCAGGTATTTGCTTTTTCAAATGATAAATTAATTGTGGTGGTAAATTTTCTATCATCGCTCCCCCCTTCTCTTATATTTAAGAAGAGTTAGACATTGCCGTTAACTCATAAAAAATTTTACCTAAAGGTGTGACACATCCAGTGATTATCCATTGTCATTTTTATAAGCGTAACTTAAAAAATGGATAGTTGTGAATAATTTACTAATTTTTTAGTTTTTTTCAAAAAATGTCAGAAAATTTTTCATGTAAATTAATAATTTGAATTGCTACAATCTAATAGTGAAGAAAAAGCACGGTATGAAATGGCTTTAGAGGTTACCCCCCCTCCCAGACACATTATATTCAAAATTGACTCCCCTGAAATAAACACTAAGTGAGATGGAATGTCGTTCAAAAAAAAGTATGGAATCAATATAAGGTATGATTGAAAACTGGAATGGTTCACTGGCACCATATCATTCAAATTGCAATTCATTACACTGGTGTCATTATTTGCCAGTGAACCATTCCCATTGCTTAGCTAACGAATGGCAGCTTTTAAAAATTCTCGGCGCATTCGTGCGATGTTCAAAATGGAAATCTCTTTGGGACAAACTGCTTCACATTCACCATGGTTGGAGCAATTGCCAAATCCTTCGGCATCCATTTGCTCAATCATCCGTAATGCCCGACGCTTGGCTTCCGGTTTACCCTGGGGTAAAAATGTATATTGTGAAATTTTCGCCCCTACAAACAAAGCAGCTGAGGCATTGGGGCAAGCAGCCACACAGGCTCCACAGCCAATACATTCCGCTGCATCCATAGCCAGATCCGCTGCCTCTTTGGAAATCGGAATGGAATTAGCATCAGGAGCACTACCGGTATTTACCGAGATATAACCACCTTTGGCAATAATACGATCAAAGGCACTTCGATCAACAGCCAGATCCTTTATCACCGGGAAGGGTTTGGCTCGAAATGGTTCGATGGTGATGGTATCACCATCCTTAAAATGACGCATGTGGAGCTGGCAGGTTGCTGTGCGATGCTGGGTTCCATGGGGGATACCATTGATCACCAGACTGCACATCCCACAAATTCCTTCCCGACAGTCATTGTCAAATTCAATGGGGTCTCCCCCTTCTTTGATGATTTTCTCATTTAACACATCGAGCATTTCCAGAAAAGACATATGGGGAGATACATTTTCCACCGTATAAGGAACCATTTCCCCCGGGGAATTGGCATCCTTCTGTCGCCAGATCAATAATTTCAAAGTCATGTTTTTCATTATGCGATTCTCCTGATTTCCGTTGTAACCAGGTTTGGGTTATTTCCAATCAGTCTATTTATAGCTACGTTGTGTTGGTTTTACATATTCAAATTTCAGGTCTTCCCGAACCAGTTCCGGTTTTTTACCCTCTCCTTTATATTGCCAGGCTGCAACAAATGAGAATTTTTCATCATTGCGCAGGGCTTCACCATCTGGGGTGGCATATTCTTCACGGAAGTGGCCACCACAGGATTCTTCCCGCTGCAGAGCATCCATGGCCACCAGTTCACCCAGTTCCAGAAAATCGGCCACTCTCCCGGCAAATTCCAGATTCTTATTGAGGTGTTTTTCATCTCCGGGGACATTCACATTTTTCCAGAATTCTTCTCTTAACGCCGGAATGTCGGACAACGCTTCCTGTAATCCTTTCGCATTGCGAGACATTCCCACTTTATTCCACATAATCATCCCCAACTCTCGATGGAATTCCATGACCGTTTTCTTTCCTTTCACGGAGAGGAGCCGTTTGACAAATTCCTGGATTTCTTTCTCGGATTCCTCAAAGGCTTTCTCCTCAGTGCTCACCGGGGGAAGATCGGTGTTGGCGAGATAATCACCAATCGTGTAGGGAATGATGAAATACCCATCTGCCAACCCTTGCATTAATGCAGAGGCTCCGAGACGATTGGCACCATGATCGGAAAAGTTCGCCTCACCCAGAACATACAAACCGGGGATGGTGCTCATTAAATTATAATCCACCCACAGACCACCCATGGTATAATGAACCGCGGGATAAATTTTCATCGGGGTTTTATAAGGATCTTCACCCGTAATGCGTTCATACATTTCGAAGAGATTGCCATATTTATCCCGGATGTAATCCTCTCCCAGACGCCGGATGGCATCTGAAAAATCCAGATATACTGCCAACCCGGTTTCTCCAACCCCTCGTCCTTCATCACAAACGTATTTGGCATTGCGAGAGGCAACATCACGAGGGACAAGGTTTCCATAAGAGGGATATCGTCGTTCCAGGTAATAATCCCGTTCTTCTTCCGGAATTTCATTGGGAGGACGATTATCTCCTTTCTTTTTCGGTACCCATACCCGTCCGTCATTTCGTAAGCTTTCACTCATCAGAGTTAATTTGGATTGATAATCTCCCGACACCGGGATACAGGTGGGATGAATTTGCACAAAACAGGGATTGGCAAAATAAGCACCCCGTTTATAGGCTCTCCAGATAGCAGTAGCATTGGAATTTTTGGCATTGGTGGATAAATAGTAAAGGTTTCCATAACCACCGGTTGCCAGAATCACCGCATCAGCGGCATACCGTTCGACAGCACCGGTAATCAAATTACGGACCACAATTCCGCGCGCTTTTCCATCGACGACAATCACATCCAGCATCTCCCGACGGGGATACATCTCAACTTTACCCAGATCCACCTGACGCATCATTGCACCGTAGGCGCCCAGGAGGAGTTGCTGCCCCGTCTGCCCCCGAGCATAAAATGTACGGGACACCAGCACCCCACCAAAAGAGCGGTTCGCCAGCAAACCACCGTATTCCCGGGCAAAGGGTACTCCCTGTGCGACACACTGATCGATAATATTGGCGCTCAACTCTGCCAGACGGTACACATTTGCTTCTCTGGCCCGATAATCTCCTCCCTTGATGGTATCATAGAACAAACGAAAAACGCTATCATTGTCATTCTGATAATTCTTCGCTGCGTTAATTCCACCCTGCGCAGCAATACTATGCGCTCTTCGAGGAGAATCTTGAATGCAAAAAGTTTTTACATTATATCCCAGTTCTGCCAGAGAAGCAGAAGCCGAGGCACCGGCCAGCCCTGTTCCCACCACTATGATAGTGTGTTTCCGTTTATTTGCCGGGCTAACCACCTTGATATTATTTTTATGAGTCTCCCACTTTTTATCAAGGGGACCATCAGGTATTTTACTATCCAATTTGGAATTTGATTGACTCATCAGTTCCTCCGATCAATTTTCATTGAGTGAAATAAATCCACAATGGTACAGCCACAAAACCAATCGCCAGGATTATGGCTATAAAAACCCCCAGCGTGTAAATACCAGCGGAATACCGGGGATGGTTTGCGCCCAGGGACTGGAAGGCACTCCAGAAACCATGACGCAGATGGAATCCCAGTAAAATCATCACTGCCACATATCCAAAGGTGTAAAGAGGAGTGGAAAACTTTTCCACCATCAACCGATGGAGATCACGCATCTCTACTCCATTCACCACAGTGGAATAATAGGTTCCATATTTAAAACTTTTAAGATGAATCACCAGAAAAATCAGCAGGATTAACCCGGTATAAATCATCGTTGTGGATGAAATTGTTTTGCGGCTTGGTTTACCGGCACTACGGAGCTGTTTATACTTCTCCGGCCGGGCACTTTTATTATACAGGGTTATTGAAATTCCATAAAAAGCATGAAAAACAAAGGCGGCCAACAACACAATTTCAATTGCCCAAAGCAAAGGCCCCAAACTGAGCAGTTTGTGGGAATACTCATTATAGGCATCGGCACCCACCAGGAAAAACAAATTCCCCAGCATATGCTCGACAACAAAAATGACCAGAAACAGGCCGGTAATTGCCATGACTATCTTCTTACCGACCGTTGTTAAAAACGTCGTATCATAGGGTTTACTCGCCATAGCACATCACTCACCTTTTTGGGTTAAAATGTTCATCCTCTCCCTGGGATTATATTTAATACCATTTTCAAAATTTGGAGATGTTGACTTGGAAAAACATAAAGAGGAAAGAAACGACCCCTGGAGGTCGTAGTACTTCGTTGAAGATAATGGGAAAGAAGCGTGCAGGATTCGTGGCAACCGGTCATCACAAGAATTGCCTCATAGTATGCATTGATTAGCAACGGTTAATTAGCAAGCACTCTTACAACATGCTCTCACAAGTATCTTTGCCCATCCCAATAAATGAATGAAGGGTTAAGTAAACTAAGCCGTACGAAAAAATCAAGGTTTTTTTCATATTCATCAGTCTCCCACCCGATTTATTGTAAATTCAGTTATTTCAATTACTCTTCTGGAAAAGCTTTTTTTATCTTTCACCAGAAGTTTCCATTGGTTATTTTTTGAATCTGATGTTTTACGGGAATCAATTCCCGCGCTGAAGAAAATGAACAAGTGTTCGAAACTAAAACTGTCAAGACATGAGCAGACACCATGTATCGATTACAGAGTAAAATCAACACCACGAGTAAAGAGTTTCAGGAAAATAAAGCTCACATGGAAAAGTTAGTGAGCGAACTGAAAGAACGCATTGCTACGGTGAAAAAAGGAGGCCCTCCTCATGCTCACCAGGCCCATAAAAAACGTGGTAAACTATTTGTTCGGGAGCGGCTGAAAAAGCTCTTTGATCCCAACACCCCTTTTCTGGAGTTTTCCACTCTTGCTGCCTGGGAGATGTACGACAACGAAGCACCCTCAGCAGGAATCATCACCGGCGTTGGGGTAATCCATGGACGGGAGGTTCTGGTAGTGGCGAACGATGCCACCGTCAAAGGTGGCACCTATTTTCCCATGACGATCAAAAAACACATACGAGCTCAGGAGATTGCCCGCCAGAACCGCTTGCCCTGTGTATATCTGGTAGATTCAGGAGGAATTTTCCTCCCTCATCAATGCGAAACATTCCCGGATAAGGAACACTTTGGACGTATTTTCTACAATCAAGCCCGAATGTCTGCAGAGGGAATACCTCAAATTTCCGTGGTTTTAGGGTCCAGTACTGCTGGCGGAGCCTACCAGCCGGCGATGAGTGATGAGGTGGTGATCGTTCGTAAACAAGGGTATATCTATATCGGCGGCCCACCCCTGGTAAAGGCTGCCACCGGCGTCACCGTTACCGATGAAGAATTGGGAGGCGCAGATGTCCATACTCGCATTTCCGGTTTAGCGGATCATTATGCACTGAACGAAGACCACGCTTTTCAAATTACCCGCAACATCATGGAGAACCTGAACCTGTCCGAACCCTATCCCCTGGAACGTTCTACCCCGGAAGACCCATACTATGACCCTCAGGAGCTGTATGGCATTATCCCTCCTGACATCCGCAAGCCCTTTGATATGCGGGAAGTCATTGCCCGCATTGTAGACGGCAGCCGCTTTCAGGAATTCAAAGAAAATTATGGCCCCACCCTGGTGTGTGGCTTTGCCCGAATTATGGGGTATCCAGTGGGGATATTGGCAAACAATGGGGTGCTGTTCAGCGAGAGTTCGGTGAAGGGTGCACACTTTATTAATTTATGTACCATCCGGAAAATACCGCTCATCTTTTTACAGAATATTACCGGATTTATTGTGGGGAAAGAATATGAGCATGGAGGCATTGCCCGGCATGGCGCCAAATTGGTCCATGCAGTTGCCAATGCCCAGGTTCCTAAATTTACCGTCATCATTGGCGGTTCTTATGGTGCCGGGAATTATGGCATGTGTGGTCGAGGATATGAACCCCGCTTATTATGGATGTGGCCCAGCGGACGGATTAGCGTCATGGGTGGAGAACAGGCAGCCGATGTTCTGTTAACTGTGAAGCAAAGATCACTAAAACGTCAGGGAATTACCCCCTCTCCCGAAGAACTGGAAGCCTATCGACAGGAAATTCTGAAAAAATATGAACGGGAAGCAAGCCCCTATTATAGCACTGCCCGAATCTGGGATGATGGTATTCTTGACCCAGTCGAAACCAGAACCGTTCTGGGCTTGGGAATATCCATGGCATTGAATGCCCCGATACCGGATCAAAAATTTGGCGTTTTTCGCATGTAATGCCTATATTAACCATCTCATATATAGGTCTTATTGAGTAAGACTATGAAACTTTGTTATTATTTCAGTATAAACCACAGAGATAAAAAAGAGGATAAAAATCGAGGAGAGATACCCGCAATACAGGTATAATTTCCGAGAATTGAATTTCCTTAGGAATTTTACATTGGCGGTCTCGATGTTAAACTGCTGCTTTCGTTGCTCTAATCCTTCTTTCTATGGAGAATTATAACGAAACTTAAAAAAAAAGCGCACAGGAATGGATAACAAGATTACCAAAACACTAATTGCCAATCGCGGAGAGATTGCCGTTCGGGTCATTCGAGCCTGTCAGGAAATGGGAATTGCCACCGTAGCCATATATTCCGATGTGGATAAGAAGGCCCTTCAAGTTCTGAAGGCAGATGAAGCGGTTTACATCGGAGAAGCTCCGCCTCAGGAAAGCTATTTGAACATCGAAAAGATCATCAAAGCGGCATTGGAAACCGGT
>RFIL01000407.1 GCA_003695285.1 Calditrichota bacterium | reverse complement strand
CGGGGTTAAAACGGTGTTAATGACGCTCTGGAAGGTCGATGATCAGTTTACTGCCCAGCTCATGCCGGAATTTTATGAATACCTCTTTAAAAAAGATGCCACGAAAGCCCGAGCCCTGTCACTCGCCAAGCGCAATCTGTTGAAATCAAAAAAATCATCGAATAATTTATATTACCAACATCCTTTATTCTGGGCATCTTTTGTTTTATATGGTGATCCGGGGTTGAGCAGCCTGGTACCATCTTATAAAAAAATTTTTCTGGTATTAGTAGTTCCCGGTATCATTGTTATTTTGCTGGTTGTGATTATCACCCGTAAGTTTTATTTTAGGCAATTTGGAAAATCAACTAATTAAGGTTTACTTTAATCAAAGGGTATGAATTAGCGCATCTTAAATGGGAGAGGGTGAATGATAGAATGGATGAAACATTGGCAGGAAGATAAACACCGGAGTGGGGTTCATCAATTACCTGAGCGTTCACAGATTGATCCTCAATTTCAATGGCGCCTGGAAGACATCTTTGAAAACGATGCCGCCTGGGAGAAAGCTTTTAAAGAGCTGGAAGAGACCATACCCCGGATAGCCAATTTCAGAAACCGACTCGGTGAAAGTGCCCAAACTCTTCTGGAATGTCTGAAACTTCGCGATACGCTCTATGAAAAGTTTGGAAAGATATACCTATACGCCGGTCTTCACAATGATGAGAATACTGCTGAACCCCGCTATCAAGCCTTTCGGGACCGGGCAACTTCGTTGATGGTGCAGTTGAATCACACTTCCTCTTTTATCCAACCGGAAATTCTTTCTCTCCCGGAAGAAAAGTTGCGCCAATTCATATCTACTCATGAAGGTTTAAAAGAATATCAACATTTCTTTGATGATTTACTTCGCAGTAAGGCGCATGTTTTACCACCGGAGCAGGAGCAATTACTGGCCTTAGGGGGAGAATTAGCCCAGGCACCCTACACCATATTCTCAATGTTTAATAATGCTGATTTAAAATTTCCGGCGATTAAAGATGAACAGGGCAGGGAAGTGGAAGTGACCAAAGGGCGTTTCCATCGATTTATGGAGTCCAGAGATCGCCGGGTTCGCAAGGATGCGTTTTTTGCCATGTATGGCACCTATGCCAACTGGACCAATAGTTTGGCAGCCATGCTAACTTCTGCCTTGAAACGAAATATCTTCTACGCCCGGGCCCGAAAATATGACAGCGCGCTCCATGCTGCACTCGATCCGGATAATATTCCGATCACCCTGTATGAAAATGTGGTTCAATCAATCAATGAAAATCTGGCTCCTTTACAACAATATTCTGTTCTGCGGAAAAAAATTTTAGCTCTTGATGAATTACACCCCTGGGATTTGTTTGTCCCTATCGTTTCTGATGTGACCTTTGATATTCCTTATGAAGAAGCTCAGCAAATCGTGCAGGATGCTCTCCATCCTCTGGGAGAAGAGTATCTCTCAATATTGAAGAAGAGTTTTCAGGAAGGATGGATCGACGTCTTTGAGAATAAGGGAAAACGCTCCGGTGCCTATTCCTGGGCCACATATGGAGTGCATCCCTACATCCTTCTTAATTATGACAATACATTGAAAGATGTTTTTACCCTTGCTCATGAGCTGGGGCATGCAATGCATTCCTATTATTCCCATCGTTACCAACCCTATCATTACAGCCGGTATACGATTTTTGTGGCGGAAGTCGCCTCAACTCTTAATGAATCATTATTGATGGATTACATGCTGAAACACACCACAGATCCTTCCCAGAAACTTTATCTATTGAATGAATATGCTGATAAAATCCGGGGGACGGTATACATTCAAACACTCTTTGCTGAATTTGAAAAAAACATCCACGAAAAAGCAGAAGCCGGAGAAGGAATGACTGCAGAAGTGTATAATAAACTTTGTCGGGAATTGTACACTCGTTATATGGGAAAGGCATTTGTGATGGATGAAGAATACGATATCAACTGGTGTCGGATTCCTCATTTTTATTATAATTTTTATGTTTACAAATATGTCACCGGGTTTTCAGCGGCAGTAGCTTTGGCCCAAAAAATTCTTGATGGCGATAAAACTGCCAGAGATGCCTATTTGAGATTCCTTACCCGGGGGAGCTCCGATTATTCATTAAATCTTTTAAAAGATGCCGGAGTAGATATGACTACCCCGGAACCTCTGGAAGCAAATGCCCGCTTATTAAAAGAATTGGTGGATGAAATGGAGAAAACATACCAACAGTTAACACAGGGAAAACAGGATGGGTAAAATGCGGAAACAACGAGTTCTGGTTACTGGAGGAGCCGGATTTATCGGTTCGTATTTATGTGAAAGGTTGTTGAAAGATGGGCATGATGTCATTTGTCTGGATAACTTTTTCACCGGAAACAAAAGAAATATCCTTCATTTGATGGATAATCACCATTTCGAATTAATTCGCCATGATGTTATACAACCCATTTTATTGGAGGTTGATCGCATCTTCCATTTTGCCTGCCCGGCTTCTCCGGTGCATTATCAATTTAATCCGGTGAAAACCATTAAAACCAGTGTGATGGGAACCATCAACATGTTGGGGTTGGCCAAAAGGGTGAAAGCTCGGGTGATGCTGGCCTCTACTTCAGAAGTGTATGGCAATCCCCATGTACACCCCCAACCGGAATCTTACTGGGGGAATGTGAATCCCATCGGCCGTCGCAGTTGTTATGACGAAGGGAAACGCGTGGCCGAAACCTTGATGATGGATTACCACCGCCAAAACAATGTGGATATTAAAATTATCCGTATTTTCAACACTTATGGCCCCCGAATGGCTCCCGATGATGGACGAGTCGTTAGTAACTTTATCATCCAGGCTTTACGAAACGAAGATATCACCATCTATGGAGATGGTACTCAAACCCGTTCTTTCTGCTATATCGATGATCTGGTTGAGGGGGTATTGAAGATGATGGAAACCGAGAATTTTATCGGTCCCGTG
>RFIL01000406.1 GCA_003695285.1 Calditrichota bacterium | reverse complement strand
TGATGACAATGGGGATTACCCTAATCGCCTATCATTTGATTACCGGTAAAGAGACGGAAAATTCTCCGGCTCCCCATTCCCGGTTGGTGTTGACTAAAAGCATTCCAATATCAGAGGAATATTGAAGAGAAGTAAGAGCACGGATAGCATCAGAAAAAAACAGAGATCTTACACAGGTAATAACATGACTCAAATGGATGAATTCACAACTGTAAGTAAACAGGAAAACATGAAGACCAATAACACTTCACTTAATGGCAAGCTCCTTCGCTGGCGGCACCGACTGGGAAGAGTGGTGCTGCCCAATTCTCCCTCTTCCAGTAGCATTCCCTTTGCCGAATATCTCAAATGGATTGCCTATACCAATTTCACCCCCTCCTATCCCTTATCAATAGATATCCAGACCAAGAGTGGTTGCAATGCGCGGTGCTCCTTTTGCGGGGTTGGTAGAGAAACCAATAAACTCCATGGCACAATGAGTGATGAGTTATTTCAAAAAATCATCGATGAAGTAATGGGATATCCACATTTGCTCCGCCTGGACCCCTATCTCTTAAATGACCCATTGGTTGATAAAAAAATGCCACAGCGATTAGAATACATCGCGCGCAAAAAGAACAAACGCTCCTTACCCAAAGTGCGAATAACCACCAATGCGGGTTTGCTTACCGAAGAAATGGGGTATCAATTGCTTCAATCGGAAGGTCTGGATGAAATAAACTTTAGTTTTCATAGCATCATACCCGAAGTTTATGAAAAAATGATGGCTCCGTTGAAATTTGAGCGGGTGATGGGCAACATTATCCGATTTAAAGAAATGTGGGATAGATATAAAGGGAAAAAACCCAAACTTACCGTGTGGACGGTAAAAACGCTTCCGGTAATCCAGAATCTAAAAAATGAAAAAACCTATTGGAAAAAACTGGGTATTGGATTCAAAGCTCGCAAGCTGGACAATCGAGCCAATGAAGATGTGGAGAAACAGGGTTTTGCCGACCGAGAATTTGTGCGGGTGCCTTTTTGTGTGATCCCTTTTTGGAGAGCCTGGATCATGTGGAACGGGGATATGATTATGTGTTGTGTGGATCAAGAACGTACTAATGTGCTCGGGAACTGCCAGAATCGGAGTGTGAGAGAGGTTTGGAATGACCCGGGTTATCGGGAATTACGCCAACGCTGGCGAACAAAGGAGTTAGACGGATTATTATGTAACGAATGTAAAGGGACTTGATACCCCAAAAGAACGGATTAAGCGGCCTGACGATGGGGATGAAATGTTAGGGAAAAATTAAAGTTTCGCGAGGTTTTATATAAAAACATACTCCAATTTTAGTTCGTAACATATTAAATCAAAATTCAATATGTTTTTGAATGGTAAATAAACATTTGGAGATTCAAAAAAGGAAAGGAGGTTCTTATTAAAACTTTTACTGCGTGGATTGATGCTCGACATCCGATGGTCAACAAGAAAATGTGGGGATTGACTCTCCTGGAAAGAAATGTAAAAGAATTAGAACGAATGGGACTACTCAACATCCATCTTTTAACGACACTGGAGGAGAACCCGCTGGCGCATTTTTGCCATCCTCTGCCTGAAACGATTCAGATAGCCACTCACCAGGCACAAAAAGAACGTCCTTATGAAAGCCTGATTACCTTATTAAAAAATGAATCTCAAACCGTTCTGGTATTGGAAGGCCATGCCCTGAATGACCGTCGATTATTAAACCTTTTAATAAAGAGCCGGCAAGATTTAGTGATTGTTTCTCCCGGGGGTGAAAATCCGGCTGCAATCGCAAGACTCTCACAAAGTTCTTTGTCTGTTATCGAAACCCTGCCATCCGGGAATCTTAGCGAGGGATTAAAAAGTTTAGTCGAGAAGGGTAAATTAAATTCATATAATTTTCAGAATTTTGACCCCTACTTAGATAATCTTCGCCGGGAAGTTCCCCCCTATTTGTTAAAGATAGAAAATGAAACCCAATTTAAAGAAGCCGAATATATTTTAAAACAAACCGTTCATAAGGGAGTTCTGGAGTTAGTGGCAAAATATATCCATCCTCCTCTGGAGTTCGGATCGGTAAAATTGATTGCGGAAACCGAAATTACCCCCAACCAGATTACCCTGGTTTGGTTAGTAATGGCGGTATTGGTATTGCCTCTTTTCATGAAAGGCTTATTACTTCCCGGTATCATTCTTTCGGCACTGGTGGGAGTATTAGATGGGGTGGATGGAAAATTAGCCCGCTTAACCCTACGCTTCAGCAAAACAGGAGATCGGTTAGACCATGTGAGTGGGGTAATTTATGATGCCTTATGGTATCTCGCCCTGGGTTGGTATTTCTCCGGTGGCAATCTTTATTCTATTGAAGCCTATACCACTTATGCATTATTAGGCTTTTATATCATTCATCGGGTAGTACCGGGAATCTTTCGTGCCCTGTTTGGACGGGAAATATATGATTATCAAAAAATTGATGTTTTTGCCCGTCTCATTGGCGCCCGGATGAATAACAATGTCTGGTTACTTTTGTTGGGTATTCTGATCGGATATCCCCGGGAAACATTTTACCTGATTGCTATCTGGATGGGACTAACCGCCTGTTGGTTCGTTGTTCGCCTGAGCTGGGTTAGTATCAACGAATTGTTTACGGAAAAAAAGTATCAATTTTCGAATGAAGGATAACTGTTAAGCTATGTCAAATCAAACAAGTTCCATACATAAAGATGCCCTGGACCTTTTCAAAGGTTTGTTCTTCAATGTCCTGGGGATGGCGTTAAAATCGGGTAAGGTTGTGTTTATCTTTATAGCCGCCCATTACTACAATCCCACGGCATTAGGGTTATATTTTTTGGCCTGGGGTACCGTGGATATCTCCTCGAAATTGGGACTCTGGGGCTCAGACAAAAATCTGATTCGCGAGATTGCCCGCCTCAAATCCGTTAAGGAGAACGCCGATCCCCAACAAATTATGGATATTATTTTTTATAATGTCCGTCTCTCCCTGGTGCTTAGTGTTCTGGTTACCGGAATTATTTTCCTAACCAGCCCCATCATCTCGGAGAAAATTTTCCAGGATAGTGCTCTGATTGCACCCATGCGAATTCTGGCATTGGCGATCCCTTTTATTGTCCTTACTCTGGTTTTGATTTCCACCACCAAAGCATTACGACTCATGCAGTATGAAACCTTTATCCGTCAGGGATTAGAACCAGCGATGTTATTAATCAGTGCTCTTATTTTGATCCCCTTTCATCTGGGAGCCACTGGTTTGGCAATTGCCCATTTAATCGCCAGTCTCGGAGCAGCAATTGCCTCATTAGTAGTGGTATTTAAAAAGTTTTATTTCCCGGGTTGGCGGCCTCTTCCGCTTCCTGCGAAAGTGAAATCTCAAACCTGGCGGTATACCACCCCTATCGCTGCCACGGATTTTGTTAATCTGGCTGTAGCCCGAATTGATACCATGCTGGTGGGAGCGTTATTAAATTCAACAATGGCCGGATATTACGGGATCGCCATCGAAATCATATCCGTCATTAAACGAGTAAGACAAAGCTTTGAACCCATCTTTGCTCCCATTGTTTCCGAACTCTTTCACAGTGGAGAAAGCAAACGTCTGCAACGGAACTATCAACTGGTTACCCGCTGGCTAATGGCCGGCAGCTTCCTTCCAGTGATTGCGATCTTTCTCTTCCCGCAGCAGATTCTCACTTTTTTTAATATCCAGTCCCCTCAGGCTGCTTCCGCATTGAGGATTCTGGCTCTGGCCCATGGACTCTTCGGTGCATTCAGTGCGGCCGAGAGCCTGTTACTGATGAGTGGAAAATCACTCCTGAATTTTATCCTGGGTTCCCTGATGATGATTATCAGCTTATTAATGGGATTGTTCCTGATCCCTAAATTGGGTCTGCTTGGCGCGGCTCTGGCCACTTTATCTTCTTTCTTTTTTGTAAGCATGGGACGGGTCTATCATGGCTACCGCTCCCTGAGAATTCTTCCCTTTGGTTCCATTCTGCTCTGGCCCATCGTCTCCGGAAGCGTGACTTTTTTTCTCTTCTACCTTATAAAAAACTGGGTGAATACCACTTCTTTTTATGATACGGGGATGATGTTTCTGGGCCTTCTTATCGTTTACGCCGGCCTGTATTTTGGAGGCGCCAATGAATCGGAAGAAAAATTTTTAAGGGAACGTATTATGAATAACATTAGAAGACGTTTTTTTCTTGTATTTAATAGAAGTGTGTGATTGTATCCGAACAACCAAAAAAATGAGTCATATTTTTAGCTCTATGAAAAAGTGGATGTTTTGCCCGGGCAATTTTCGAAGTCACCACCTGTAACCTCTTCTCCTGGCAGAGAAGGGGTTTTAAGGGTAGAATTAAAAACTCAATTTGCTTGAAAATTCATAATATCTCAAAGCATTCAAGTATCGTAAAAAAACATACATTGATAAACAATAATTGCAAGAATATGTTAAAACTGAATTTAAGCTATCACATTTTTTTAGTGTCTTTTTTAACATATAAAAATTTGAGGGACATCCATTGAATTATCAAAAGACCTGTTACCTGATTGGGAAATATTACAAACTTATACTCATCCTGGCCTTGTTGACCGGCATTGTAGGGGCTTATTACGGTTCAAAATTGAAACTGGAGACCGACCTGACGGCTCTGTTGCCAGATAATTTTGAAAGTGTAAAAGCACTTAACCGCATTAAAGAAGAAGTAGGGGGTATCGGACATTTACGCCTGGTAATAGAAACCAGCAATTTCAAAGCGGCTCAACAATTTGCCGAAGATTTAGCCGTCGAATTAAAAAAAGAACCCACCGTCAAATATGTAGACTACAAGAATGATGTGGATTTCTATAAAAAGAATGCCATGCTTTTTTTAGAACCTGCTGAACTGGATACCCTCTATGCTAAAATAGAGCAAAAAATTGCCAGCGAAAAACAAAAGCTGAATCCACTCTTCGTCGAAGATTTATTCTCCGAACCGGAAGAAGAATCAGAAGAATCCTATGATGAGTTGATAGCAAAATATCGCGACAAAATTCCAAGCCAATATTACACCGACCCGGATAGCACTGTTCTGGTAATGAAAATATTCCCTACCGAAACAAACTCTAATTTGAATTTTATTCGACGCATGCTTTCAGATATCAAGGGGATAGTAAATCGAGTTAACGATGGCCATTATGCTCCGGATTTAAAGGTTTATTATGGCGGCAATTTTAAGAATCGTATTGATGAATTCGAAGTGGTCAAAAAAGACATTCTGGGAACAGCCTTCTATGGTCTGGGTGGCGTTTTTCTGCTAATCGTCATCTACTTTCGACGGCTCTTTGGGGCAATGCTCATCAGCCTTACTTTACTTCTATCTTTAGCCTGGACCTTCGGGATAACCTATGCTGTTCTGGGAAGTTTAAACACGATTACTGGATTTCTGTTTGTCATTTTATTCGGATTGGGAATTGATTACGGGATCCATGCTTTTGCGCGATATTTAGAGAGCCGGGAAGGTGGACTCCCTCTGGAACTAGCCATTGAGAAGATGGCCTGCACCACCGGCAAAGCATTAATTACCACGGCATTGACAACCTCGTTAGCCTTCTTTTCCCTGATGGTAATGGATTTTCGGGGTTTTTCGGATCTGGGTTTTATAGCGGGTATCGGAATTCTGTTTGCCCTGTTAGCCATGATAGTGGTGCTACCGGCTTTCATCATTTTTCTGGAGAATGCCAACCTTCTCAAAGTCAAACCGAAGGCACATAAAACCCTACAGTTTACTCCCCGCCGGTTTAAATATTACAAACCCATCCTTCTGGGGAGTATCCTGATAACCCTAATAGCTCTCTACGGCATCTCCCAGGTAAAATTTGAGTACGATTTTACCGAATTGCGAGCCATAACCCCTGAACGCAAAATTGTCAGTGAAAAAACCAAAGGGGTCTTTAAACTCTCCGAATCCCCGGCAGTGGTTCTGGCAAACAGTGATGAAGAGATGGATGCGATTATAGAAGCCATCCGGGAAAAGATGAAAGAGGACACCCTGACCCCGACGATTCAAACCGTGCGCTCGATCAGGACTCTGGTTCCCCCGGATCAAGAACTGCGACTTGAGAAAATCCGAAAAATCCGCGAACTGGTAGCAGAAGCAGAAGACATTCTGAAAGGAGAAGACAAAAAAAGACTGGAAGAATTCAAAACATATTTACAGGTGGACAAACCTTTTACCTGGGATGATTTCCCGGAAAAAGATAAACGACAGTTTATCAATAAAAAAGGTGAGATTGGCAAATTTGTTTTTATTTATCCCAGTGTTCCGTTACGAGACGGTAAAGAAGCTATCAAATTTCG
The DNA here is from genome assembly GCA_003695285.1 of Calditrichota bacterium. Classification (GTDB taxonomy): domain Bacteria; phylum Calditrichota; class Calditrichia; order RBG-13-44-9; family J075; genus J075. The sequence continues at coordinate 8,343 of RFIL01000406.1, read as the reverse complement.
GAATGATGTGGGTACCATCAAAACTCGGGATGGACGAGTTTTTCATGCCTCCAGTTCCAATATCATCCTGGCCGATATGCTGGTTATCCTGACCCGGGAAGGACGGCTGGCCATTTTAATTACCTTTCTAGTGGTGTTTTTAATCGTCTGGATCGACTTTCGAAGTTTCCGATCTGCACTCATTGTTTTATCTCCTCTGATCCTTGGTATCATCTGGATGGGAGGCATGATGTATCTGCTGGGAATGAAGATGAACTTTTTTAACATTGTGGTAATCCCCAGTGTTATCGGGATAGGAGTAGATAACGGGGTACATATTTACTACCGATATCTGGAAGAGGGCAGGGGTTCTCTTTATCACGTGTTAAAGACTACCGGGTTGGCAATCCTGATGACCAATCTCACAACCATAGTGGGATATTCCGGGTTGATCATGGCACGCCATCCGGGGCTTAATTCTATCGGAGATCTGGCTGTTATCGGTATTAGCTCAACCTTTCTTACCGCAATCATCGTATTACCCTCATTGTTGCAATGGTTGGAAAAACCCGTTGGCCCCGAACCTTCGAAAAAACCCTCACCCCGGTTACAACCGAAGCCCGCTACTGAGGAGTAAACCTATTGGTAGCAGAACTTCCAGGTAACAAAATTCAGCAATTCACCCTCAGCTGAGCAGCGATTCATACGGGTATTTGATTGAGTTCGACTGAGAAAAGGAGTATTTATCATGACTCAAAAAAGAAAATTTTATCATATTATATATCTAAGCCTGGTATTGTTTTTTTTAACCAATGTAGAAAGTGCCTCCTTACCGGCGGATAATCAACCGGAAGAGGTTGTTCAACAATACTTTTCCCAATGGCAAACCATTCAACACGATACTCAACTTTCCAAAGAAGAGAAAGGGGAAAAACTCATCACCCTGTTGAATGGCCTACTCGACATTGAACGGATTTCCCAGCATTTGCTTCCCAATGACTGGAATAAGATTCACACCTACCAGCATGAACGGTTTAAAAAGGCACTGAGCATCTCCCTGAAAAACGAGATTACCTCCAGTGCTATGATTGGCAACGGAGATTCTCCTCTCTTCTTACAGTTAAAAAACAAAAAAATCACCAGTGATAACAGTGCGACCCTGGATTTTCGATTGTCAGGAAATAATAAGGTGTTGGATATTCGCCTGTTCATGAACCGGGATAATAATGAAAAATGGCAGGTCTCCAATATTCAGGTAGGAAAGAAGATAAGCCTTACTCGCCATTATTATCAATATTGCAAGAAATTACTGGACAACTATTCCCTTTCCTATCTTATTGCGGAACTGGGAAACTACAATTATGTGGTTCTGGAAGATTTTGAAGAAGGGACAGCCGGCGCCTTCCCACCACATTGGAGATGGAAGAGCAAGGATGATAATAAACGAAAACCCTATGTTATCCGGGTAGAAGATCACAACCATTACCTGGAAGCTACAGACGAAGGAGAATCCGTTATCATCGGAAAAAGCATTAAATGGAATCTCAAAAAATATCGATATGTTTCCTTTCGCTGGCGAGTTCATCGGATTCCCCCCGGCGGAGATGAACGCTACGGGAAAACGGTGGACAGTGCGGCTGGAATTTATTTTATTTATAAGAAAAAGATGGGGCTCATTCCGGAATCTGTAAAATATGTCTGGAGTTCAACTTTGCCGGTGGGGTCTGCCATGCGGCGAAGTGGAGTAGGAAAACCCTGGATGGTTGTCGCCGATTCCGGCACCGACCACCTGGGCGAATGGCGAACTTATGTGTTTGATGCCTATCAGGCCTATAAGGATACCTTTGGAGGGGAACCTCCGGAAACGGCAATCGGTATAGGGATTTTATCGGATGCGAACTCCACCCATTCTCAGGCATATGCGGACTATGATGATATTCGAGCGGTAAAAGAGGCAAAGGCGGATTCCGGGGTAAAAAAAATTCTTCAGGCAGAATAACGGATTGGGGAAAAAATGTATCGTTATCTAATTGGGTTATTCATTTTCACCCTGACAGTTCTGATTCCACCTCTATTCAGTCAAACCTTAGAGAAGCTTCAATTGTCACTTTCGCAATGCGAAACCCTGGCTCTGGAAAAAAATCCATTAATTAAAGAGGCTGAATATGAGGTGGAGAAATCGCTAATTCAACATCGAGAGGCACGGGGGGCAGGGTTTTTACCAAAGATGGAATTGCGCAATATCTGGGGCCTGCTACCGCGTGCCAGAGCCCAATACACTTCTACCGGAGTTTTAACCTCACCGGATACGGCGACCGGAATTTCGGACCTGCGCATTTTTACCGAAATGGAATTTTCTATCCTTCAGCCGCTCTACACCTTTGGTAAAATCCATCATTTACAGGAAGCCGCTGAATCCGGTATTGAAGTGAGTGAAGCCGGGGTCACCCAACGGGAGTGGGAAGTTCGTCTCGAAATCCGTAAGCTCTATTGGGGAATTGTTCTGGGGAAAGAAGTGCTGACCATTTTGCACGATGCCCAAAGCAAGATTCGGGAAGCAGAGACAAAACTAAATGAAAAACTGGATGAAGGTTCCGAAGATGTCACCCAGAATGATCTCTTTAAACTTCAGATTTTTAAATATGAAATAGACAAAGAAACCCGAAAAATAGAACAGGACCTGCTGTTGGGGAAAAAGACCCTTCTCACAGCATTGGGTAAAAATGAAAATCTGGATTTTGAACCCAAATCCGAGTATCTGGAACCGATTCCTTTTCTTCCCGATAGTATCCAGACCTATTTTTCTCTGGCCGCTCGGTATCACCCTCAGTTGCTGCAGATTCAGGCGGGTCTCAATGCTACCCGTGCCCTGGTAGGCGTGGCCAGAAGTGATTTATACCCCCAATTTTTTATTGCCGGTGGGTTAAAATATAATTACGCGCCGGGCAGAGATGATCCCCGAAACCCCTGGGTTTATAATCCCACCAACTTCTTTCGTCCCGGGGCTGTGTTGGGCTTATCCTTAAATCTCAATTTTTCTCAAACCCGCAATAAAATCCGGTTGGCAGAAAACGATTACCAAAAATTATCCACGCAAAAAATCCTTCTTCACCATAAACTAAACCTGGAAATTCAAAAATTGTATCAAGCCATTTTAACGGCACAACAGGATATCCGGGAAAGCAATAAAGCACTCAAAGCTTCAGAAAATTGGTTACGTTCGGTGAGTATGTCCTTTGATTTAGGGCTGGCAGAGATTAAAGAATTGATCGATGCCTATAAAGCCAACAGCAAAATGCAAGTGGAACACCTTCAGAACATTTACCGTTACAATGTTCTGGTTGCAGAGTTAAGTAAAAAAATCGGATATGATTTATATCCTCATCACTCAGAATAGAGGAGAACCTGTTATGTTATCTTTTCGTTTGTTGACCATTCCCATACTATTGGTCCTCACAATCATCATAAGTCTCTATGCCCAATCATCCCCTTCTCCGGTGGAGTTGATTCGTAAGCGTAATGAAACCATTCAAAAAATCCTGGAAACTGCCGGAGAGACGGTCGATGCGGCAACCAAAGAGAAACTTAAAAACATCATCAATGATTTAATTGATTTTCATGAATTATCCCGATTAGCCCTTGGCAAATATTGGAAGGAACGAACCGAGCAAGAGAAAAAGGAATTTGTGGATGTGTTTCGCACTTTAATTCGAAATTCTTCAGTAAAAAAGTTAGAAATTTACCGAGCAGACCGAATCGAATATCTACCTTCTGAAATAAATGGGGATAAAGCAGCTGTTACCACCATCGCATATAAAGGAAATAAAAGTGTCGAAATCATTTATAAAATGCATCGGGTGAATGGGCAATGGAAGGTGTATGACATGGTCATCGATGGGTTGAGCACCGCCAGGAATTATCGGGATACCTTTTACAAACAAATTGCCAAATCATCCTACCAGGAGATGTATTCTAAACTCAAAAAAAGAGTTGAAGAAAAATAAAATTTCTTCGCTTCCTATCATACTTATCCTGAGCATCTATGTCTCAAAAGCACCGGGATTCGGTTGGGGGAGTGGTGGGTGGTAGAGTGGTAGAGTGATGGAATGGTGGGTGGTAGAATTTATTCCTTCACCATAGCCCTCGAACCTTTGTTTCGATTCAGTTCAAACCCATCTCACTTAAACTTCGTATAGGGGTACCTGAGTTTCTAATTTTATGGCGTTCCATCCCGGCCGGCTGGAATTGGAATTAGAGGGGGGATTCCGATTTCGTGGAGACAGGCTGGAAGACTGTTCAACGGTTCCCCTCAGGTTTATGGGGGATCCCCTCGGCGGAATTGGGGGGCATCAGGAGATTGGAGACTTCAAAACAGAGTTTTGTTGACGATTGCCTGACCAAAGTAGGACAGGCAACCCTACCTGTGAAACATTCTCATTCTAAAACTCCGGTTTATAATGAGGAGAAGGACCGATTCCCACCTCACGCTTCGCCGATTCATCCTCTCTCCCCTTCTACTTCTCTCTAAAGTCTTGTTAAGTTTGTTTAAAAAGTTAATCACCCAACTCCTGGGTTCAAAACTGCGGGGGAAGGGATTCGTTAAGTGAAGCTGTGACTTTTTGTTTGGGCTAAAAATGGTGCTGGAGGAAGGATTGGTCCTATTTCGGGATGAGGCGATTGTATCTCAGTGAAGTTAGCCCTACCGCCGTGTGTCATTTGCGTTCTTTTTTTACAGAAGAGTTAAGGGATACATACTTGCCAGGAGATATGAGATCCGCCCGTTCACCCTTTCTAAAACCTTCCGTTGTGGACATCCCGAATGAACCGGGTTATCCCCCTCAAACCAGGTCTGTTGATCATCATACATCGACATGTGGCTTCCGTTGGGATAGTACAGATAGCGACCATGCTGTACCTCTGAGGCAACCCACTCCATATGTTCGGGATCCATGGTGTCATATTTCGCCCCAATCACCAGGGTTAGAACCGAAATACCGGATAAATCTGCTTTCCGCTCCCAATTTTTCAATGGGCTGAAAATTTGCTGTATTTCAGAAAAAATCTGGTTTACCTTATTCGTGTTCAATTGTGTAGGGAACAGCGCAAGAGTTTAACAGCAAAGTCAATCCCGCTCTTGAACACATTCGTTTTCAAACCCGTACCAGAAAAGGATAAACTCATGAAAAAAGTTCATGTGAGCATCATACTCCTGATTGGCCAATTTTTATGGATTACCCCAAATCTGGCTCAGGAGAATCAACACCAACGTCCCTGTGATTTACCGGAAGGGAAACAATTGGATTTCTGGCTGGGACACTGGGAGTTGAGCTGGCCGGCAGAACAATTTGGGGGAACTCCCGGAACTCTCCAGCATGGCACCAACACGGTCACCAAAATTTTAGATAATTGCATCATTTATGAATCCTTCCGCTTTCCGGATGGCAATTTTAACGGTCATAGTTTTTCGGTTTATGACGCCCGTAGCCACCAATGGAAACAGACCTGGGTGGATAACAAAGGAAGCTACCTGCTTTTTACCGGTGAATTTAAAGATGGGAAGATGATTCTCTCCACCGCTCCTTATACCCGGAATGGGAAAACATTCATATCCCGGATGGTTTTTCGAAATATTACCAGCGATTCCTTTGACTGGGACTGGCAACGTTCATCGGACAATGGAAAAACCTGGCAGGATATGTGGAATATCCATTATCAACGGAGTGAGTAGTTCCAGGCAGGGAAGTTTGCCCCTTCTTTAATGGCTTTTCTCATCCTCTTTTATCCCGGTTGTAAAAAATAAAAAAGAGTTGTTTTTAATAGACGACCGGTCTATTATTGTCTCGAGTCAGTAATAGAAAGTGATAAGGACAATGAAACAAAAGAGCGAACATCCAACCCGGCAAAAGATTTTGCAAGTAGGGGCACAATTGGTAAGACAAAAGGGATTTAATAATACCGGACTACAAGAGATTCTCCGTGCAGCCGGTGTCCCCAAAGGGTCTTTTTATTTCTATTTTCAGAACAAAGAAGAATTTGGTCTGGCCCTGATTGATGTCTACAATCAATTTTTTCTGACAGAGATGCAACGCATTATGTCGGATAAAAACATGAGCGGATTGACTCGTCTGAGGAATTTTTTCCACTTCACCAAAGAGATGTTCTCGGCTGAAAACTTCACCGGGGGTTGCCCACTGGGTAACCTGGCTCTGGAAATGGGAGATATTCACCCACTCTTTGCCCAAAAAATTTCAGATTCCTTCCAACAAATGGAGTCATACATCCAGGAGTGTCTGGTAGATGCCCAGAAGGCAGGAGAAATCCCCGCTCGACTGGACGCCGGGCAGGTGGCATACTTCATCTTGAATGGCTGGGAAGGTGCACTGGTTCGCATGAAAGTGGAACGCTCATTAAAATCTCTGGATACACTGGAAGATGTTGTTTTTAACCACATCTTGAAACAATAACAGTAGTAATCCGGTATAAACATCTACTGTTACCAGGGGCTCTCTCAATACCACACTTTTTCCCCACTTTCCTGCAGCAGATGTTTGGCAATAGTGTTTTAATTTTATCATAATTTATCGTCAGAGGAAGAGAACGCCGGGCGTTGTCAAGCAATTTAAGCAGCTTCCCTGTTTTCGCCCTCCTCTGGCATCATATACCCTTAACCCCATTTAGGAGGTTTTATGAACATCATCACTCATGTCGAAATTCCGGCAGAAGATATTAATCGTGCCCGGAAATTTTATTCAGGATTATTTGATTGGGATTTTCAGCTCTTTGAAGAAATGAATTATTTAATGTTCCAATCCCGCAATGAAGATGGCAGCGCCATGGTTAGCGGAGGAATTTTACCCAGACAGGTGGAAAATCATCCCGTAACCAATTATGTCAATGTCGAAGATATTGATACCACCGCCAAGAAGATTGAAGAATTGGGTGGGAAAGTGGTGACTCCAAAAACCGCGGTACCCGGAATGGGCTGGTTTCTGCATTTCGTTGACACCGAAGGGAACTTACTGGCCTTATGGAAAAATGATGCGGAAGCAAAGTAGAAGTGTTAATTGATGAATGACACCACCCGGTACTCTAAATATTTATTTTCCTGAAGGGTGCCGGGTGGAGATATAAATGAGATAAGGGAGAAACAATGAAACGCGTTTTAGTACAATATCGAGTTAAGAAAGAAAAGGCGGAAGAGAATAAAGCCTACATCAAAAAGGTGTTTATGCAACTTCAGGAAGATTCCCCGGAAGGGATTCGCTATGCTTCATTTGTACAACCTGATGGGGTGAGCTTTGTGCACATCGCCTCTGTGGAAACTCCTGACGGAAAGAATCCACTCAGTGAGTTACCGGCATTCAAAGCATTCCAAAAAGAGATTAAAGATCGGTGTGAAGTGCCACCTACTGCTGTAGAGCTCATTGAAGTTGGCACTTATCGTCTTTTTTGATGTCTGAATAAATAATAAATCGATAGAAGGGAAACCAATGGCAAAAAGTATCTATCAGCAAGTATTTCTACCGGCACCTCCTGATCAGGTTTACAGTGTTCTCATTGATGCGGATCATCACAGTAAATTCACTGATGCTCCTGCTCACATAGAAGGAGTCGAAGGCGGCCGATTTAGTTGTTATGGTGAACATCTAACAGGAATAAATGTGGAGTTAATCCCTGCTAAACGGATTGTTCAAGCCTGGCGAGGAGATGAATGGGCAGAAGGTGAATGGTCAATTGTCATCTTTCATCTTGAAACGAAAGATGATGGGACGAATCTCCGTCTCGAACAGCACGGTGTGCCTGATGCTCATTATCAATCCATTGATAATGGTTGGAAAAAGTATTACTGGGAAAAACTAACACAGTATTTAGAACAAATTTAAAGCTTTATAAAATTGCAAGAGAGGAGTTAACATGAACAGGATGATTCAACCCATCATTAAGCATTTCCAATTTACTGATTTTATCATGAATTTGGTTCTGGCGGATTTAAAAAACGAAGATGCCATAAAACGGATCCGAAACGGTGAAGGCTGTTCTATCAGCTGGATCGTTGGGCATTTAATAACCTATCGCTATCGCATCATGAAACTGATGGGTCATGAAGAAGAGAATGAATTGGAGTCGTTATTTGGCGATGGACCCGCCACCGATGGGAGCAATTATCCATCCATTGATAGAATGTTAGAACGATGGAATATGCAAGCCGAAGAATTCTATCCCATCATGGAAAAAGTGACTGATGAGTACCTCCTTTCTCCCATGCCCTCTAAAGACGGGGCACATAATGAGAAAACAATTCTTGATACTGTTTCTTTTTTTGAATGGCATGAATCTTCTCACCTTGGTGCTATTGGTCTAATC
>RFIL01000057.1 GCA_003695285.1 Calditrichota bacterium | reverse complement strand
GTGGTTATTGGGCAATATCAGAATGGTGTGTTTAATGCCCAGAAAATTTTGGTGAAATGTCCTTCCAAGTATCTTGAAGATTCTGACCCCCTCAAGGATTAACCCGCAGCTTCCCCATTCACTTCACTTTTTCTCATCATCACGTAGTTGTTTATTCACTGAGATGTAATGAACCCAGGAATTTGCTTTTTGATTTTCCAGCAGCGCAAAGTTCTTATATTTCTTGACAATATGATGGTGAGTCGATATTTTAAATTTTTCTGAATGTATGAGGTCTTGATGAACGTTAACGATTTAGTGAAAAAGATTCTTGAGGGGGATGCCCGAACTCTGGCTCGAGTGATGAGCATTCTTGAGAATGAAGATCCCGGTGCAGAGGAAATTCTGGAGCGCCTCTCTTCCCATATTGGTAGAGCTTATCGGATAGGGATTACAGGACCTCCGGGGGCGGGTAAAAGCACTCTCTCAGGAAAATTAGCAGAACAATTACGGGCAGATGGGAAGCGTGTGGGAATCATTGCGGTTGACCCGACCAGTCCCTTTAGTGGTGGAGCACTGTTGGGTGATCGGATTCGAATGAGCCACTTATCTTCCGATTCCGGGGTTTTTATGAGAAGTATGGCCACCAGGGGTAGTACCGGAGGCCTTTCCATAAAGGCAGAGGAGTGTGGAGATGTCCTGGACGCTGCCGGTTTTGATGTGGTCATCTTTGAAACCGTTGGGGTTGGCCAAAACGAGCTTGATGTTATTCAAGTAGCTGATACGGTAGTAGTTGTACTGGTTCCGGAGAGTGGTGATGGCATACAGACCATGAAAGCAGGTCTGATGGAAATCGGGGATATCTTTCTGATAAACAAGTCCGATCGAGAAGGGGCTGAGAGCTTGAAGAAAGAGCTTGTGCAGATGTTACAGATGAAAAAGTCAGGCAAAGAGATTCCCGTTATTACCACAATTGCCAGTCAGGGTGTTGGTATACCGGAAGCCTATCAGGCCATAGTGAATCATCGTAACATAATAGAAAAAAGCGGAGAACTTCACACTCGCAGGATAAATCGATTTCGTCAACGAATCAGGAATATTGTGTTGCGGTGGTTTGAAAAAGAATTCTGGAATGAACATCGTCAGTCGTGGTTAGATCAGCATCTTCAGGAGATTGCGACAAATCATATCTCTCCCTACAAAATTGCACATCAGTTGATAAATGCTTATCGTAAAGAACAAAAATAAATTGAATTCATCAGGTAAATTGCAGGAGCCCTCGTCGCAGCAAATTGACTTTTGGGATAATTTCATTTTCATAATAATATAAAGCAAACGTTCCTAACGCCCCTCCACATCCATAGGAGAGAATATCGGTTATCTCTGCAACACGAGTGGTTGAAAACAACTGACTGAGTTCGATTATACTACCAGACAGCAATGCTGTTACGGTTGTAATTATGTAAATACGGGATAAATGAACCCCTTTTTCCTTCATTCGAAAACTCCAATACAAACTAATTGGAAAAAAGAAAGATAGAGAATCCACCAGATCATAAATGTTGCTTAATTTTGTGCTTCTAAAATAAGCATAAAATGGGATTAGATTCTCGGCTTTCAGATCCAGAGAGATAACCTCTTTGCTCAGGCTCCAGTCAAAGGGACGGAAACCTGAAAAGAAAATGAAAATAATGTACATGATTACAGGTATCTTCAGTAAATCCAGGTCGTCATGATATTGGCGGCGACGGATAGGTCTGAGAACTCGATACAATAAATACCCAAGCAGGAACCCGCTGTATCCACTGATAATATCATTAACATCTGTGATGCGGTTGACGATCATTAATTGCAATCCTTCCAGAAAACAAAAATAAAGAAACGGCAACACATAGAGAGCTATTTTGACTCGGCTATCATTACGCCAGTACATTCGATAACAAAGCATCAAAAGATAACCGATTGTCGCCCAGAAGATAATGTCTTCAAGCATCGGGGTAAAATCGAAGCCATGTTGGAGCACTTCTAAATCATTTCTGTTCGGTGAATCCAGAAATAATGCGCCCACAGAACGATAAGTAAAAGGTATAAAATTAAAAGATTTCACACTTTTAGCCACATCGGAAAAGGTAATTGAGACAGTAAAGGGAGCTGCAGCGGCTATAATTTGCAAAACACCAACAATAACCGGGATTAATAAAAATGGTTTTCTATCCAGTAGCTCATAAAAAATTTTTCTGCTGATTGCCGAAATCTTATGATAGTATATTGCTGCAACACCTGCCCCTATTAATGAACCGAGAGTGTTGTTCAACAAATCATGTAATCCCGTATTTCGTGCTTTAATAAATAGCTGCATAAATTCGATAACGAAACTTAGAAATCCACCACCCAGCACTGAAAGGAGGATGGGATGCCGAATCTCTCGTTGGATAAAGAACATATAGGCAAGAAATCCAAATGGGATGAAGAGGAGAATATTACCCACAATATCGGTTATTGAAAATCGACCAACACCTTTGTGGGTGGGGATAATGGTAATTTGTTTAATCAGTACCGGTAAATCCGAAAAGCTATAATCAAAAGTAAAGGGGATAAGAGTGTTATAAAGTGTGAAAATCACATAGAATAAGAGCAAGTAAGCAACAATTTTTTTATCCATCTAACCTCCGCGAAATACCACTGAACAATACATATCCGATCATAAGAAGAAAAAATAATTTTTTTATTTATTATCGTATTGATTTAATATACAATCCATAAAAATAATTTTTAGCAAACAACTACGAGAGTTCTCATGTTTTCAGATTTATTTGATTCAATTCGAGTGTCATATCTCTTTATCTCCGGTATTTTGTTTTTCTGTGGAATTTATTTTGCTCCCTATGCGGTGGAAAAGGGATGGAATTGGTTGTTAGTATATCCACGGTGGATGTTTCGAATTTTGGAAAAATATCTTCAGGTTAATTTTCGTTTCCTGATTCTTTTTACTCTAATTTTTGTGTTAAATAATATTTCGCTATTTTTGAGCTTTATCTCAGGTTATACGATTATTTTACCCCTCCTGGCTGCTTTTTTCACAGGATTTAATATCGCAGTTATCTCATTTGATATGGCAGGATGGCGAGGGATCTGGCATATGTTTATAAATCCTGTAGCGTGGTTGGAGTTTCCTGCGGGGTTAATCAGCTTTGCCATGGGCTTTCAATTAGCGGAATATCAATTACGTTTTGGAAAGTTGGAATTTACAAATCAGATGTTTCAGCAGTTATTACCCTTGTATTTTAAATATGTCATGACCATCCTCCTGATTGCTGCGCTTCTTGAGTCAGCTCTGATCGTCCTTGCCCAAAAATTTGATGATGGTACAGACTGAGTTGTTGAATGGCACTGTTATGCAATCAGGCTTTGGTGAGCAACTTTTCCCCCTCTTACATCGTTAAATAACAAAATAAATATTTGGAGGTAATGATGGGTGAATTATTGACTCTATTGGTCATTGGATTTGTCGTCTTTGTTTTTCTGAAACTACTAATGGGATTCCTGGAAATCGGAATATGGGTTTTACTTATTCCACTAAAAATTATTTTTGGAATCTTCCTGCTCGGGTTGGCTCTTTTTGCAATACCCTTAACCCTGTTGGGGACCCTCTTAGCTATTCTATCGCCCCTCGTTATTATTGGTTTGGCAATTCTTGGGATAGTATATCTGGTCCAGAGAGAAGGTTGAAACAGAATATCGTGATTTGCTGAAGGAGATTGCTCCAGTTGTTAAGCTTGAGTTCATACCTTAATTAAATAATTTGTTATTGCATTCGCTTTGAAGAGCCTCTAAATTTTTGCAAAATTTTGCCCCCGTAGCTCAGTGGATAGAGCAATGGCCTCCGGAGCCATGTGCGCAGGTTCGATTCCTGCCGGGGGTACTAATTATTTCCTGCGGCATCCTTCAATTGTACACACCATTTTCAAGCACACCAGAAATTCTCATTATCCCATTGAGATGGATATGAAAAAAATGCTGGAGTCAACCGGTTCGGGAGGGCACAGATTAGTTGTTTTCCTTTTTTTTCGGAAAATGCAAAAAGTTGCCAGAGTTTTTTTACTGTCTCTGGAAAGTGTGAGGATAGCTGTGAACTTTAGTCAGCTAAAATTTTCGCCAGGATAATCCCAAGAATTAACCATAGAGGGATTGAAAACAATAATGCCCATACAAAGCCCTGGATGGTACTGAGCCGTTCCCTGAGATTCTTTTTTTCAAAAGCCCGTTCAATGCGTAATTTGACATCGTCCATATGGAAGGGTTTGGTAATGTAATCGTATGCCCCTTTTTTGATGGCTTCCACTGCCGTTTCAATAGATGGATATCCTGTAATCATTAAAAAGATAACATTTTTATCTCTTGCCCGGATCTTTTTCAGGAGTTCGAGACCATCAATAGAGGGCATTAAAAGGTCTGATATCACCAGGTCATACATTCCTTCCTGATATTTATCCAATGCATCCTGTCCATCTGTGGCTGTTTCCACTTCGTAGCCAAGGGATTGCAGATAACTCGAGAGCACCTCCCTGATATTCTCTTCATCATCCACCACCATTACTCGCCCAATTTTTTTCATTCTACCTCCTCGCTCATTTATTAACAAATATATTCATAAAATATCAAATAAATCTATTTTTTTCAATTATCGAATTAGAGAATTTCTAATAGCTCTATTATCGCATATTTAACGGTGGGGTTAAGGGAAAAACATTAAAAAAAGCCGACTGCCCGGCAATCGGCTTTTTTAAAAAAATCATAGCTTTATTTTGCATTCAATAATTATTCCGCCTCATAGGTGACTATTTGAGAGAAGTCACTTTCTTTATCCTGCATGACAGCAGTTATTACGAATTGAATAATCACACCTTTCTTCTTAGGACTGAAAAATTGATAGTTTACTTTTAATGGTTCCTTAGTAATTCGTATCCATTTGAGAGAGTTGATTGGCTTTGCATAGATATGATATCCGACACCAGAGTCAGGGATGGGGTCCCAGGTTAATTTTAACTTTTGCTCATTCACTTTAACAATTTTGACTCCGGATGGGGGGAGCATCTTAGCGGGAACAGTTCCTGGTACCTTCTCCTTCAGTTCCTGTGGAGCCGTTTTCGGTGTAGTCGGTTTTTTACTTTGTGGAGTAACCCCGGATGGTTGTTGACGTAATTCTTCACGCGCTTTACGTGTGATTTGTCTTTGTTGAGCGGTACGATGTTGTAAATGAGCGGTAGAAAGTGGGGGTTCCCCAAAGTGAAAAATTAATTCAGCGCGATGGGTATCTCCAAGATCCCCGAATGGCACGTAAACATAATTTAATTTATGGCGATTGAGTTTAACACCAAATCCTGCTGTTATACCGCTTCCCTCTCTATCACTCACCTGATATCCACCACGTACGAAAAAATTGTCGGTGAATCCCAATTCAATACCTGGTAAAACATTCCAGCTTTGTCCTTTCACTTTTACCAGATCCAGAGCTACGACTCCCTGAAAATTGGTAAAACGATATGCTACTCCAGCCCGATAGGTAAGCGGTAACTTTTCTAACGCATCAAGATACTTTACAGCAGGCCCCAGATGTTGGATAGCCATCCCAACACTCCATTGATATCCGGGAAGACGCGCCAGGATTCCCAGGTCGAAAGCCACCCCACTGGCTTTGACGGATTCTAACTGGTCCTGAAAAAATTTGAAGTTGGTACCAATGGCAAGGTTATCGGTTACCCGGAAACCTATGCCTGTGGTGATAACCATGTTGTACACGGAAAACTTCCCATTTTCAAGCGGACCACCTGTTGTGGGGTCGACCTCATAACGGGTTAATTCAGGCATGTGAAGATATGAAATTCCGGTAGCTACTGACCATCGAGTGGTGAATGGATAAAAGAATGTCATGTTCTCCATGGCAATATCTTCAAACCATTCAGAGTGGAACAGTAATAATTCACGATTTAAACCAAATCCCATGCCTGCAGGATTATAGTAAATACCATTAGAATTCTGTGCAATCGCCGTATATGCTTCACCCATCGCCTGGGCACGACTTCCCACAGACATTCTTAAAAATTGTACACCTGGAGTATTCTGGGCATATATTGGTAGTATGAGGATCAATACAAAAAATATATGTCCTATCCCTGGAATACTTGCTTGAAATCCGTTTTTATACATTCATTTACTCCCTCTTCATCACATCCGGGGGACTCTACTGCAAACACTTTGCCAAAAAATGTATTGCCTGTATATATTGGAATTTCTTAATCGTCCCAACTTTCTTGAGTTAAAGATGTAAATTAATTTTACAAAGAATCCTTTTTTCAATTCCGTTCAGATCACAACCCGACATTTTATTTTTTTGGCGATTCATCGTCAGTTCTTTTATGTGTATTGTTGAACTAACCAATGTTGTAGTCGGATATATCTCCGAATACCTTAGCCTCAATTGCGGGGAGCAAAATAGAGAGAAATCCAAGATAAACAAAGGAGATATAAAAAACGCCCTAACCTATGATAAGTTAGAGCGTTAACAGAGTGAAATTCAGGTAATCATTATTTACAGGGAAGAAAACGAACGGTTGTTTCCATCTCTTCCAGCATTTCTGCCATGGCTTTTAAGGTGAGATCAATGTCTTCCTCTGTGGTCTGATCCGATAAGGAAAAGCGAACGGCGCAATGGGCTTCTTCTTCGCTTCTTCCCATTGCCAACAGCACATGGGTCGGTTTCGGTGAACCTGATTTACAGGCGGAGCCGGAAGATAGGGAGATACCATGTTGATCCAGGGCTACAACGACTGATTCCCCACGCAATTCAGGAAGGGTTAAATTAAGGGTATTGGGGAGTCGAAATAGGGGATGTCCATTCAAACGGGCACCAGGCACTAACTCTCGGATACCCGCCTCTAATTTATCACGCAACGCAGCAATTTCTTTGCCTCGCATAATAGAATTCATGGCCAGTTCAGCGGCTTTGCCCATCCCTACTATGCTGGGAACGTTTTCGGTCCCAGCACGAAGACCATGTTCCTGTTTTCCACCATGCACCAGAGGCTCCAGTTGAATCCCTTTTTTGACGTATAAAGCTCCAATACCCTTGGGTGCGTGAAATTTATGCCCTGAGATACTTAACAAATCCACATCCAGATCTTTCACATCGACTTTTATTTTACCGATCGCCTGTACGGCATCAGTATGAAAGAGTACATCATGTCGATGGGCAATGTCACATAATTCTTTTATCGGCAATATGGTGCCAACTTCATTGTTGGCCATCATGATGCTGACCAGGATGGTTTCATCAGTAATAGCTTCTTCCAGTACTTCCGGAGCAAGGTAGCCGTTTTCATCAACCGGTAAATAAGTGATCTGATACCCAATCCGTTCCAAAAATTTACAGGTATTCAACACAGCAGGATGTTCTATCGTGGTAGTGATGATATGGTTACCCTTTTCTCGATAGGCAAAAGCAACCCCCTTGATGGCAAGGTTATCCGCTTCTGAGCCACCACCGGTAAAGGTTATGTTTCGAGGACGTGCATTCAGTAATCGAGCTAATTGCCTTCGGGAATTCTCCACAGCCTCTCGCGCATCTCTCCCGACCCCGTGTATACTTGAGGGATTGCCGTATTGTTCGGTTAAGAACGGCAACATGGCTTCCTTAACTGATTTTGCCACCGGGGTGGTTGCGTTATTGTCAAGATAAATACGTTTGCTAATTTGTCGCCTGGAGACTGTTGGCATGAGCGGGGTTCCGCACATGGAGACTTCCTTATTGACCTGTCGCCGTGTTTCTGATGTTGCTTTCTCAACTTTAACCACGTCGCAGAGGAGTGCCTTATAGACCGGAAATCCGGATATCTCATCATAGTTGTTGATATCAGTGAGCTCGTTGACATTCCATTCCTGCCAGGCTTTGGGACCCACCGGGGTACCTCCTCCCATATTGCATTCGATGGCACCTTTCACAATTTCGTTGGTGACCCGCGCTCGAAAGGGAACCGCCCCCCGAGGAGTCCGAACCTCAACGAGATCACCACTTTCGATACCTCTTTCTCGAGCATCTTCAATGTTTATTTCCACGATCGGTTCGGGATTGTCCTTCAGTAAGCCTTTAATTCCATGATGTTGCGAGCGAAAATCAGTATGGGGGCGAGCACCGGAATTAAATACCAGCGGGAATTGTTGTGTCAGAGAAGGATTGCTCTGAGGGCCTTCTTTGGGCTCGACATATTTCGGTAAGGGTTCGTAACCATAATCTTCTAAAACCGTAGACCAGATTTCAAATTTTCCGGTAGGCGTGTCAAATCCCGGTTTCCCATCCTTGCGTAGACCGCCTTTTTGCCATTTTTTATATTCCATCATCGGGGTATGCATTTTAACCCAGCCGCCAGCTTCTTTAATTTCCTCCAGGGTATATCCGGAACCCTGCAATGCAAAGCGAATCATTTCTTCTTCAGTCTGAGGATAGAGATGTCCATACCCCAACCGACGAGCCAGCTCAGCCATAATCAGATAGTCATTCCGGGCTTCTCCTACCGGTTCGATCACTTTTTCCCGTAACCGGAAGATTGGGCCATAGGTCATGTAGGAATTGATTTCAAACATGGTAGTAGCGGGAAGAACCACATCTGCGTATGCGGAGTCAGCGGTCAGTTGCCGATCGATGGTAACCACAAAATCCAATTTGGAAAGGGTTTCTCTCCAAATAGAAGTTTGAGGCCAGGAAGTTAAGAGGGAAGCACCATGGATGATTAATCCCCTTATCCGATAAGGTTCACCCTTTAAGACAGAATCCACCAGACCACTGGCATGAGATTCACCCCGATAGTCGCTATATATAGGGAATTTGTCTCTGGCGACTGCCTTTTCCAGGTTGGGGTTCTCCTGGTTACAGCTACGGTTAATGGGGAAATGAGAGTTTAACATAGCCAGACCGATCCCTCCCGGAACATCAAGATGACCTGCCAGTGCAAAGAGGGTTAACACTGCCCGAATCGCCTGGATTCCACTGTTGGAGTATTCTAACCCGGTATACATGACCGGGCAGGCACCGGTAGCATTACAAATTCGTCTGGCAAGATCACGAATCGTTTCTGCAGGGACTCCAGTAATTTTTTCCACGACTTCCGGACGAAAATGCTGAACATAGGTGCGCAGTTCCGGGAACCCATGAGTCCAGTTTTCTGCAAAATCCTCATCATAAAGGTCTTCTTCTATCATCACTTCGATCATGCTTAAGGCGAGCGCACCATCGGTTCCGGGGCGAATAGGAACCCACTGTGCACCGGTGCGTTTTGCGGTTTCAGTATGTCTTGGGTCAATCACGACAATATCAGCGCCCCGTTTAGCAGCGGCTTCCAGTCGATACATATCGAGGGGAGGGGAATCAGTGGCGGGATTTGCTCCCCAGACGACCAACATCTCAGCATTTTCCATATCTGTAAACATATTGATCAACATCCTGCCCATTGTAACATGCGGGGCAATCATGGCAAATGAGACATAACACAATGCACCGACTCCCATGGTGTTAGGGGAGCCAAAAGGAAACAAAATATTGGAAGCTGAGGATACTGCCACGTTTTTGGGTTGATACATGTCGCAGAGGGAAAGTTCAAATGCGCCTCGACCGGTATAAATTGCCACCGCTTCCGGGCCAGATTCCTTTTTAATTTGTTGTAAATTTGCTACAATAAGGTCATATGCTTCATCCCAACTGATTCGTTCAAATTCATAAGTTCCTTTAGGACCAACACGCTTCATGGGGTGTGTCAAGCGATGTTCTGAATACACTATCTCCGGAGCATGTTCTCCTCTGCGACAGATCATCCCTAAGGGATGTCCTTTATCAGCGCGAATATCCACCATTTTCCCATGACTCAATCCAACTTCTACCCAACAACCCGCCGGGCAGATTCCACAGATGGCTTTCTTCCATTCTAAATTTTGTTGATTTCCATTGGTATGTTTTTCTGGTGACATAGGGATCCTCTATTTAAAAGGTTAATGGATGAACAAAAGGATGTGAATTGAAACACCATAGTTAATTCAATGGCTGAAAAAGGGACATACAAGTTGCGTTGTCGATTGAAACATACATATTAACAATCCTGATATCAACCAATTTTCAATAACGTTTATCAAGTTTAGGTGATCTTGCATTTTAAAACTTCATTATCATAAATTTTAACACCATCATGAGTGAAATTATTGAAAGCATGATAGTTATGTTTTATCCCCTTTGTACATCGTCTAAAGTAATTTCCTGAACTTTTAAACCTGTCATAATTATGCAAGGAGCCCAAGATGAAACCGCAAGCTTTCTTACAAACCTTATTACTTATTATTGTTTTTCAATTTTTTCTGTCAGTTCAAAGTTTTGCCCAATGTTTAATAGTCACCAGGGAAGGGGAGAAGGTAAGAGATTTAAATCTCAATGCCTGGTGGGAAACGAATTATCTGGGAGAGACAATTTTAGTGGTGGAAGATGAAAGTATCCTGAAAAATGCCCATATCCCTTATCAACTCCTTGAAAGGGATATGGAGACAAACCATTATTATTGGGTGGAAAAAAATCAATTTCAAAACGGGAATTGGGAGGATATCACTGAAATCCCGGGGGTAAAACTGTTGTGGTTCTCCGGAAACGCAGCGATTGTAAAATATGATTCTCAATATTTTGCTCACAATGTATCAACAGCATTCAGGGTACGACGAATTCAACCCAGATTAAGTTTTATTCAAAGGAATGAATTTAAACCTCGCGGACTCTTTAAGCAGATGTCTCCAAATGAGGTGATAAACACCATAATTGATTCGGTGAATATTGATAGCATTTACTATAGCGAGCGTCATTTGAGTGGGGAAATGCCCTACTGGAACGATGGACAGTTAGATTCCATCATGACTCGTTATTCTTATCATCCAGATATTTTTAAGGCTCAGAATTATATTCAAGATAGGCTGGAAGATTATGGATATGATGTCCAGCTTCATTCTTTCTCCTTTACAACATTTTATGATGTTCAATTTGCACCTAACCAAACTCAACATCTCTGGATTGTTAGTGAAGATAAAATTTACCACAGTGGTGATGCAGGTTTGAATTGGGAGGTGCAATATGATCTGGGTAGTGGTACCACTCTGTGGTCCGTCTTCCCCTTAACCACTCAGGAAGTGTATACTGTCGGAGAAAATGGAAGAATTTTAAAAACGACAGATGGTGGCAACACCTGGCAGATTCAGAGTTCTCCGGTGGGAGATTTTCTATTCGGAGTGTTTTTTATCGACTCAAATACTGGATGGATTTGCGGGGATAATGGACGAATTCTGCATACGACCAACGGTGGGAGTAGCTGGAGCATTCAAACAACCCCGACTTCTTCGAGATTGTATGATATTTTCTTCATTGATAATCAAAACGGATGGGCTGTTGGTCGGAATGGTACTATTTTGCACACGAGTAATGGAGGTGGCAGTTGGAGTCTACAGAGCACTCCTACCGGCACCCGGCTTTATGGTGTTCATTTCTTAAATGCTACCAAAGGTTATGCCGTTGGTTGGGATGGGGTGGTTTTGAGAACCACCAATGGTGGCAGTACCTGGTCGATAGTGAATGTGCCTCTGAACAATTATTTCTATGATGTGGATTTTATCGATGAAAATGTCGGTATGATTGTGGGATGGAATGGCAGTTGTCTAACAACTCAGGATGGTGGAAACACCTGGGTAAGTGCGGGTAATATTTTCCATAAGGATGTGTATGGTTTTGATCTGGTGAATACCTCTCTGGCCTGGGCCAGCGGTGCCGGGGTGGTGGCTTCTACTACGGATTTTGGAAGCACCTGGGAGAATCAGTTGTCTCAAATCCCCGGTAGTGGGTTGAATAATGTGGTCGCCACTAAACTCGGAACCATGTATCCAGACCAATACTATATCATTTGTGCCCACTACGACGATACTTCCAATGATCCCATGCATCGTGCTCCGGGAGCAGATGATAATGGAAGCGGTACTTCGGCGGTTATAGAGGCAGCCCGGGTGCTGAAAGATTATCAATTTAATTATACCATAAAATTTGTACTGTTTGCCGGGGAGGAGCAGGGGTTATTGGGTAGTGAAGCTTATGTGGCGGATGCTCAGGCAAATGGAGATCAAATCCTGGGTGCTCTGAATATGGATATGATAGCGTATGATGGTAATAATGATGGCAGTATGGAGATTCACGCCGGAAATCTGGCTGGTTCCCAGCAGATTGGGAGCCTGATGGTAAGCAATGCCAGTGATTGGAATTTACCGATTACTGTGGAATATAAAACTTCGAATAGCTCAGGTGCCAGTGATCATGCCTCATTCTGGGGTGCGGGGTATCCTGCTGTGTTGATAATTGAGGATTTTTCTGATTTTACCCCATATTATCATACCACTAACGATCGGTTAATCACTTTAAATCCAGGCTATTTCAAAAGTCTGGCTCAGTTAACCATCGGAAGTTTAGCGATGCTGGCAGAATTGGATACGACAACGGTTTTAATCACAGATGAGAAAAGTATCCCCTATGATTTTTATTTGTATCAAAATTATCCCAATCCATTTAACCCGTCCACTACAATTGCTTATGAGTTGAAGAAAGCTGGGATGGTCAAGCTTGAGATTTTCAATTGTCTCGGAGAACGGGTCGCTCTGCTAAAAGATGAATATCAACTTCCAGGAGAATACAGGATTATCTGGCAAGGTACAGATAACCATGGCTATCCAGTCAGTTCCGGAATCTATTTGTATCGCATGTCAATCGGGGACCAGAGACTGCAACGAAAGATGCTTTTACTGAAATAATTGTATTCTAATCCACAAACACAAAAAGGCTGATGAATTTGTTTTCATCAGCCTTTTTGTTTAGATAATGTTAATCAAAGGAATTAAATCATTCCTTTTTGATTTTGAAAATACGCAATGTAGGGATTTCACCTTTGGTAATTTCTTCAAAGCGATATAGTTGAGGATATTTTTCATCGATAAAGCTGAAGTTATTTCCCGGCCTACCCCACACAAAGAAATAGTCGATATCATTTTTGATAAGATCCTGAACCAACTCCTCACCGGTGCAGCCTTCTCGGGCAGCTCCATAGAATTTAGAATCCATAAAAAAGGCAAGGTATAGGGGTTTTTTATATTTACTAAATGAAGCGAAGTTACCTGAAATATGATATTTATTTTTCAATACCTGGCTTAGTTCCCATACATCTTTTTCAGCATTTTGTTCTAATGCAAGTTGCTGGAAAGGATGAATCCAGAAAGAAAGGACAAAAAAGGATAAGAGAATTTTTTTTCGATGGGGTGTGAAGAAATCTGATTTAAATAATTCTTCCAAAACCATACCACCCATGAATAATATTAATATAGCATCGATCCAGAGATATCTTTCTACAGGGAGTACGAGGATAAATCCAGAGGCATAAATCATTAGAGAGATTAACGGAAACCAATGCATTCTTTTTAATGAATTTTTATTTAAAGGTGTTAAGTAAATCAATAAATAGCTAAATAGGATTGCAAATGAAAAGAAAGAAAATGCTAAAAAACTATCAATAACCCTCTGTGTAAACTCCAGACTCAATTTGATTTGATGTTTGATGTCATTGATAGATTTCAATGGATTCCAAGAATGTTGAATGAGTTTAGATGGATCCTCCCAGGCACTTTTAGAATCTTTGGAAGTAGGATTAAAGAATCCCTGGTACCCAACGGGATGACCTTTGGTACCCGGTTCCATGATGTAATAAACATATTTAGCAGATGTCGTTATAGTAAATTCATTGTATTTCAGACTGATGGCAAGAATCCAAACTCCACTGAGAATACTGAATGCGATTAAACCCACTAAGAAGTTTTTCCGTACTTGATGTTTTTCATGTTTAGTTTTAGATCGATAATAATGAAGGATATTAATTACAGGAAAGTGTACCAGGAAGAATGGAAAAGCATAGTATTTGGAAAGGTAAGCGATGCCTCCAAGCACTCCTGTAATGAATCCGTTTGATGTTTTAGATGAATAGGAATTTTTGAAAAGATAAAGAAAATAAAATAATAAAACACATACTAATAGGAGGTCAGGAGTATTATAAGCATACACAAAATAGACCATCACAGGTGCCAGAGTTAGGAGGATAATATTTTGTATTGGCTTATGGATTTCTAATTTGTTCATCAGAATGGCACTACTAATGATGGAAAACATACCAATGAAAAGAGTCAAGAGTTTAATTGCTATTAGAGGGGGTAACCCTGTTAAAAGTAAAGGCATTAGTAGCCAGGAATACATTGGGGCAAAATAACCATTTAACGCCTCATAAACATTACCATTTAAATATTTTTGGGCAATAGAAATATATGAGATTACATCCGGATACATCTTGTAGCGGAAGAAAGGAAAAAGTAATGCAGCTAAAATCCAATATAAGAGTAAAGAAATTTTTAAGTCAAACGATTGGATTTTTAGGAGTGTAGAAAGTTTTCCTGACATTTTAGAATCTTTCTCCTGAAAAAATAAACCTGAAAAATTCATTTATCTTCTCCTGCTCTTCATCTGCCGTTTGCCTTTATTTTCGCACTTAAAAACCATAGCGAATTTTTCTTAAAAAATTTCGTACTTGTATATATGGTCTGAACAGTGGAGAGAGAAAAAATGAAAACAAAAATTCATCTGAGAAATAATACATATCTATTCTAGGAAGAAGATAAATATCTATTCCACGATTCAGAAAATTCATCTCAGTCGAGCAAGCCCCTTTAAATCGTTGTTTTATTATTTCATATACCTTTGGGTTATAATGGCCATAGGGGTAACAAAAAAATTCCACAGATTTCCCCAGATGTTCTTCAATATCCCTTTTACTTTGTTCAATTTCTTCTTTTGCCTGCTCTACAGGTATTTGACTGAGATTGGGATGGTTTTTTGTGTGAGCTTCAAATGAAAAGCATGATCTACTCATTTCAGAAATTTGATCCCAATTTAACATGGGTAAAATTGGGATATTCGATGGCTGATTTTTCCAGTCATTCTTCCGTCCGATGTGATTGGTTGTTAAAAATACTGTTGCTTCCATTTGATGCTCTTCCAGAATGGGAAATGCATGATGATAGATATTTTCAAACCCATCATCAAAGGTTAACGCTATACACGGGTCATGAAGTTCTTTTTCCCCATTGAGCCATAAGACCAGGTCACTAAGTGATATTACCTTTATCTTTTTATCTTTTAGTGTCAAAATGAGTTTTAAAAAACTATCAGGGGGGAAAGAAATAGGTGAACCACTAGTATCAAGGGAGTGGAAAGTGAGTATAAATGGTGAAAATTTCACAGCGTATCCAGGGATGTTTCGGGTATTTGTTCAAAAAATGGATGTTTGATTCGTTTTTTTATGGCAAGGGCTTTAATGATACCAAAATATTTTTTGAGATGATATTCTTCTGTCCAATATTTTTTATACGCCCGATATCCTTTTTCACCCAGCTCTGTTCTTAAGTGGTGATTCTGCCTAAATTTTTCCATATGTTCAACAAGTTCTTCGTCAGAATCGTAAACAAAACCTCCACCACTTTGCTTTATCACTTCTGGTAATGCTCCCAGGTTGTTGGCAATAACAGGTGTTTTTTGGGAAAAGGCTTCAATAATAATAATGCCAAAAACCTCATAACAGATGGAAGAAACAAGCAGGGCCTGAGCCTTTTTATAATAACCCCTCAATTGTTGATAAGGCAGACGTCCTAAAAAAATAACATTGGAGATATTTCTTGCCTGTTTTTTTAATATTTCCTCGTATTCTCCATCTCCGGCAATTAATAAGTTACACGATGGATAATGCTTGAACACCCTGATGAGATTTTGGACTCCTTTAATTTTTTCCAGTCGCCCAACAAAAAGAAAAAAAGGCCTATCAGTTGTATGAGGTAAAAGATCAGTGGGTTCGTCAGGTGTTTCCCTCGTGGGCAAAAAGTAGGGAAGATGCATTATAGGTATCTGTAAACCAGCTTCCAGATGCTTTTGTCGGGTAAACAGACTTGGAGATAAAAACATATCGACATGTTTCAATTGCTTCTCAAGATAAGTACTATATCGCCAAAATTGAGGAGGGCGTTTCCCTAGCAATTGACAACGAATGCAAGCAGGTTTAGTACAGACTTCCCGATTATATTTCCACAGAACATGCATGGGACAAATGAGCCAGTGTTCATGGGTATGGTATAATTTTATGGCCTCTCCATATGATAATACTTCCAGCCCAATCAGAGACATGTTGTGATAGTGAATAATATCATAGTTATTCTTTTTAATGAGATTTTTAATAAAATTGCGTTTGAAGTATGACCGGCCTGTCTGTTGCGTGGCCAATGAGGAGAGGAAACCCAGGGATGTTTTTAAAGGGTAAACTGTAATATTGGGGTGATTGGGATAGTGTCCCTTGGGGCCACCTTTTTCTAGCAATTCATAAGCTTCCACTGAATGTACGATATCTACTTTATGACCCCGACGAGCTAACTCATTACATAGTCTGTAAATATAGATACCATCACCACCGAAATTATATGGGGGATAAAAGGTTGTGATCATTAAAAATTTTAGGGGATGAATAGCTGTAGAAGGATGTCGGTTCGAATCTGTTCTCATTTTTTCCTTTTTAGTTCTTGCATTAAGTTTAAAACTATTTGGGCTCCTTTTTCCCAGCTGTACTGGCCTGCCCGTTTGATGGCTTTTTCTTTTAATTTAATTCTTAAATCTTTATCATCGGCAAAAATACACATAGTGTTTGCTAAATCTTCCGGGTTAGAGGGGTTAAAAAATAATCCAGCATCTCCAACTACTTCTGGCAATGAGGTGGTGTTACTAGCGATTACAGGGGTTCCACAAGCCATGGCTTCCAGAGCAGGTAATCCAAACCCTTCGCAGAAAGAAGGAAAAATAAGGGCTTCAGCTCCCGAATATAAATAAGGTAAATCTTCATCTGGAACAAAACCGGTGAAAATTATCTTGTCAAGTTTACTCTTATGGTGAGCCAAGGATTGAATCTCTGCATCCATCCAAAATGCATCTGCTTCATAGTCACCTACGATTACCAGTTGATACTCCTTTTTCCCTGGTAAATTCAAGAATCGTTGAAAAGCCTGGATTAGAACCTTCAGATTTTTATGAGGGGCAATTCCACCAACATACAAGAAGTAAGGTTTTTGAGTCGTAAGGTGATAAATTTGTAGTTTTTGTTCCAGAACTTTGTTGGAGGTAATGGGATAAAAAATGTTGTCAGCTGCTTCAACGGTGACTACTACTCTGTCTGGAGAAACCCGGAAATATTTTATGATTCCATCTCGTGAAAAGTTAGAAACAGTTAAAATTGAGTCAGCCTGGAATCGGGCTAACCACGTTTTTAAACTCCAGAAGAGACGGGAGCGGAAATTTGGAAATACCATTTGAGGATATAATTCGGCAATAACATCGTGGAACGTAATAATGGTTTTTCCAGAAGTACGCGCAGGGAAATAAGTGTAAACCGATGGGTAGAAAAGAATGTCTAGCGGGGTACGGGAGACTACCTTACCCATACGGAACATATCCGTTGGTGACCGGTATCCGGCTGCAGAAGCTGCTCTGGTAGCGGCGTTAGTAGTGGGAATAGTAATGACTTCCACACCCTCTGGAAATTGACACTGCTGCCTGGAGATGGCATCGATGAAGAAGATATACTGGTGTTCCGGCTCCAGGGCAATCATAGCCTTTAGCAACTCACGGGTAAATCTACCATACCCCCTAGGGTTTGACCAACAAGAAGCATCTATACCTATTTTCATATGGAATACTACGGTTTAATAGATCTTTTTTTCTTATTTAGAGGAAGTAAATTGCGGCTTTTTAATTCAAGTGCAATGTATTGTGCCGATGTTTGAAGGCCTCTGTCGTTTAAATGAATCAGGTCATCTTTAAAATGATCTTCGTAAGATAGAAAAGGATATAAATCAAGAAAGGGTATTTCAAATTTAGCACATATCTGGCGCAGTTTAGTCTGAGGTTTTAATACATAGGTCTTATCTCGGTGTAAATAATCCCAACGATATTGTTCACCAAAGGGAAAGACTACTACGAATAGTTTAAAATGATAATTTTTGCTCAAGGTGATAAATTCGTTAAACTGTTTTTCGATTTGTACCCAATACTCATCTTTCCAGGCGGTATTTACATCTGTTCTGTAGTCAAAAGAATATCCTTTCTCCCTCATTAACTTTAACAGGTTATTAACAATAGCTAACCGATAACGAAGCCATCGGAAGAAATGACTTTTTTGAAAAAGTCTCTCAAATAGAGGGTACTCGACTGACCCTTTGGCTTTTTCAGTAAAAACCCAGTTATCTCCGACAATTTTATCATCTCTAATCTCAAATTGATGGAGAAATTTATGGAGATCGTTTAATACAAATCCTATACAAACAAGATCCGGATGGAACCTTAATCCATATTTTTTTAAAAATATTAATTCTTGATAATTAGTATAGCCGGGAATTCCGGCATTGATCACCCTAATCGAGTTTAGAGTTGTATCTTTTTTAAGTAATTGTTCCAATCTTCCAGGGATAGTGCTATCTCTTGAACCACCGATGAAAAACTGAGAATCTCCAAGCATTAATAATCGAAAATGATCTTTATTAGGTGAAATTGGGTCATCTCTCAACCCATCACTATTAAAATCCCCATAGTTGGGTCTGAGCTTATATCCCAAATCTTTATCAAATGTTACCCACGATACATTCTGGGCATCCTTTAACTCATCACGATTGATGCTTTCACGAATTATGTTCGGCGATGACGCTTCATTTATCATTTCTATGATTCGATAAGCTATTTCTAATATGGTAAAAGTTATTACTATGCTAAAACTAAACAGCAATCCATTGATTATAAATTTTTTAAACTTTTCGTTCTTACCTGGCAGATGTTCTTTATCAGTCATCTTAAAATTCTTTTTTGGGTTCAATCAATTTTTTAAATAAGGGCTGGATACGTTTCCTCCACTGATATTTCATATCAATAAGATTAGGATTCTCCTTTTTACCCTGATGTGGGAATAGTGAGGATGGAGGGATATCAAATAAGGGACTTCGATAATGAGATGTTAAAATCGGTTTTTTATGAGATTCCCATAAATTGAAATCCTTGACACAAGCTATCATACTATCTTTTTCATTGACTTTTGTATACCCATCAGGTATCGGAATATTTCCGGGCTGGATAATATAGTTCACGAATTGATTTTCCGCTTTGGGTTTCATAGCATAAAATTTAATAGAATTATATTCTGCCCCCCATTCCAGGTCTGGATTCCGTACATCCCAGACGAGTTTGAAGAGCAATTCTATGTATTTGCCATTTGGTTCTTGACCGGGCTTTTCTGCCTTTAACAAAAGAGAATATCCAATTTCTCGTTCTTTGTTTGATATCTGAAAATGTTGAGGTAATGATAGAAAAGTGGAAATGCTACTACCCAGGATTAATACTATCACAAACCGATCTCGATTTTTTCCAAATTTACTCAAATGAAGAGTCCAGTATATCACCAATGGGAATATCATTACCGGTACAAAATGGTGTAGAGCACTAAACCCCATTGAATAGAAAAAACAAAAATATATGAGAGTTACTAAACTCAAGGTTTTCATTTTGGCTGAATGCCATTTAAAAGCGCCTATAGATAGAAAGGGGATGACTCCGGTAGGAATGAGAGCATATCCAAATTTTTTAAACTGAAAAAAGTCCCAATAGCGTATTCTTTCTAGTATTGCGTGAGTTGTATATGCATATTCCTGTGCAGGAACGGCAATGTTTTGTTGGAGGAAATTTCCAAGAAAAGCAATCACAAAAAAGATACCTGTTATAAGTAGGCTTTTAGTAAATTTCCGATTGGAATCATAGAGAAAAGTAAAAAAAGCAAAACTCAAAAAAAACATTGAAGCTGTTGGCCGGATAAAATAAGATAGGAAGGTATAAATAATAAACCACTGATAATTATTTTGCCAAAAATAAAAAAAAGCAAGTAAAATAATAACGGGGAACAAGGAATCGTGAGCTGCAGGAGCTGCGATATCAGAGAACCAGGGATTATAAGAAGCATTGTATATCATTACTGTTGAAAAGACGATTAAGGAAACAATTAATGCGAATTCTTCTTTGGTGTTAAATTTTCCATTGGTGAATTTTTCACTAATGAAAATAATTGTAGAAAATAATAGAACCACATAGAGTAAAAATGGCAATCTAACGGAGGCTTCGATATCGCCAAAAACATGTATCATCCAATTGTTAATGTACATGGGGAGTATAAATTTAACATCCGCCCCCCGGGGGATATTTTCCCAAGTATAGGTAGGAGTAAAGTACACATCAAGAGATTTAGCGAGATGAAACATTTCTTCCCCATCACCATTAAAGTTTTCCCAAAAGAGTTTAGGTAATAGGATGATACATCCCAAAAGAACCAACAGAATATTCCACAGTAATCGTCTTCTATTCGAGGAGTCTGAAAAGAAGTGGAGTATGGGTTCTCCTTTTAATTCTTTCCGGAGAAGAAAAAACCAGCCTGTAATGGACATAAGACAGGTAATTGTGATGAAATTAAATGAAAGTAATGGTGTGTTAATAAAAATTTTGAAAAATGCCGTACTGATTAATAGAAGAATAAAAGAAAAAGTAAAACTTTTTATGATATATTCATTCCAGCATTGAGGAGATTCCAATATTACTGACCAAATTAAACCAGGAGATAGAATAAATATAAATCCACTTAGGACAATTAAAGGGGTGAGGATATAAAACAGGATCGGTTGTGAAAAGTTGAAATACGCATGGGATGTTTGAGCGAGAGGATAAAGTAGTGCAACCTGCCTGAGAATGCCTTTCCCAAAGAATATCGAAAACAAAGATATTAGGAATATTATTCCTATTTTTATGGATTGATATTTATATATTCTTTCTATGACGGATTGAATTCCGATACCCATATTTCCAGTATTATTCGGAGTGAAAATATAAAATGGTGAGATTCTAGGATAATTATCGTGATTACTTCAAATTTATGACGAAGATTTAATGACTATTTTCTACATTCATCACTGATAACTGCAAATCACTTAATCTGAGGATAATAACAACAATAATTTTTAGATAAATTGATATTTAAATTCCCGTTTGGTGATTGTATGGGAAGAGAAAATAATTATTTAATTAATAACATTTTGATTACCTGAGTATTTCCCCGGGTAGATAAGCGACAAAAATAGAGTCCGGAAGGAACATGTGAGGCATTCCAATTCACTCTATAATTTCCAGGAGTTTGAGTGGAGTCAACAAGCACTGCGACTGTTTGACCAAGTGTGTTTATTATTGACAATTGAACAGGACTTTTTTGGAGCAACCGATATCGGATTGTTGTTTCGGGATTAAAGGGATTCGGATAATTCTGATACAAAATAAATTCGCTAGAAACTCCCACCGGCGGGTCAATGGCATTTGGAGAATTCGTTCTCTTGTAAATAGTTATCACTCCTTTATGGGGAATATTGGTGGTTAAAGACTCTCCATTAGAAATTGTGATATCTGGCAGGTCAACGTTATATTCATTTTGTGTTGTGTATTTAATTGAGTATGTACCCTCCGGTAATCCTGTGACAGTAAAAGAACCCCCTCCATTAGCTTTAACAACAACTACGTAATTTCCATCTGGATTAATAAAGGCAAGGGGGTCAAAATCGTTGTCATTGCTATTCGCTTCAATTCGAACGGCTCCTCTTCGTATAAATTTGAAGTATTGTCGAAGAAATTTGGTTCGCTCTCCGATTAATATTTGAATATTGTTGGTATCACTAATATCAATCCAGTAGTATTGTGCCCCATTATCTCCTCCAAAGTCGGACGGATTAGGAAAGGCAAGTGTGAATTGTTGCCATGCAGTATTTAACCCTATTTTCAAGTCTTTGTGCAGATCGGGATATGAGCTTCCAATATGTTCTAACATTGCAGAACCAATATTATATTGCTGAGCTCGTTGGGCAATACCTTGTAAGTTACTATTGGAAACGCCTCCATATCGATGATACGATATTTCGGAAACAAAGGATAGGGCACCTGGAACCTGGATGAGTTGATCAAACCATGAATTAGCTAACCCCATATCGGAAGTAGAGGGGACGATAAAATCAGGAGAATATCCATGTGCTAATAATTTATTGCCAGTAGCAACTAATGCATTCCCAACAGCAGTACCATTCCCCCAGTCAGCCAGGTCCGGCTCGAGGATTACCTCAACTCCATCCGGAATCCAACCATATTTTGGTTCAATATGTTGAAAAACCGCCAATATAAATTCAGCATATTCCTCGGGCTCATCTTGAAACTGAACATTGGAATTGCCCTGATCCCCTGCAAAATCAACTACATTGAGATTTACATACAATTGTTCTCCTCGTTCAGCTAATAAGCTCCGCATGGGATTTACAATATGTTCAATTCTTATATCTAACTCAGTAAATTGAAAACCGCTTGTATCTATTACATTTGGATCGTTATTGTCATTAATAATTTCATGTCGATGAGAACGCCATTCACCATAACTTATTTGTCCATAAAAATACTGAGCAAAATAATCGACAGGATTTTCACTCCCGCTTCGGATAGAAAGTCGAACACGATTAATCCCTAAATCGTTGACAAGTAGCTTGATAACGCTATCTTCCCAGGCTTGATATAGATTGGGGAAAACAGTTTGTCCGATTTCCGTGGTCCCTTCCCAACCTGAAATGGTTTGATAAGTTATTGAGGGGTTAACTGTAATTTGAGCTTGAGGATAGAGTAGTGTTGAGATAGTAATGAGTAGCGAAGTAACTATCCAGTGAACTCGACGTTTTTTATTTGTTAATTGTGGGAACATAATTTTAAATAACATATTTATGCCAATCTATTTATTTTATAAGGTTCATTTTTTTAGTTGCACGAAAGTCGTTCATTTTAAGACTGTAGAAGTAAATTCCACTGGGTAAATGTGTTGCATCATATCTCAATTGATAAGTTCCTGGCATTTGATGTCTCAATTTAATCTGGTCAACTTTTTGACCAAGGAGATTGAACAACTCGATGGTTACTTCACCGCCTACTGGGATAGAGTAAGTTATCCATGTCGTTGGATTGAAAGGGTTGGGATAAT
This sequence comes from Calditrichota bacterium, assembly GCA_003695285.1. GTDB lineage: Bacteria > Calditrichota > Calditrichia > RBG-13-44-9 > J075 > J075. The sequence goes on along the minus strand of RFIL01000057.1, from coordinate 2,237 downwards.
TTTGAAACAATTCATAACTATTCGGGACCGCTTCTCCATTGTGATTAGCTTCCAGGTGATTGGTTTGCTCAAAAATAAACAAAACTGAATCAGTTGTAGTTGCATTACTGTCGTCGGTTACAGAAAACGTCACCACAACATTCCCTATATAGTCTGAGTCATTTAGAGATATAGTAAGATCTCCATTATCTCCGTTGTAACTAAATGTCAGAGTATCAGGATAGGCTGCAAACGCATAGAGTAGTAAGGAGTCTGGAGTTTCTACATCATATACTAAATCCCACAGGTTGATGGTGATTGGGGTTCGGTCTAGTACCGTAAATGTATCTGGGAGGGTAAGGTTGATTATGGGTGGGTCGTTTATAGAATTTACGTTAATGTATAATTGGGCTGTGTCTGAGAGAATGCCATCACTTACCACCAATTGCAACGTATCTCGTCCATACCAATTAATCGGACCATAAAATTGGTAATAGACTCCTATACGGGAATAAGAAACAACATTTCCGGGAAGAATTGAGTACATGAGGTTTTGATCTGGCGTTTCAGGGTCTTCAACATAAGGATACCAATTGGCAATTGCATATGAAAGGGTATCATCTTCAGAAAAAGTAATATCAGGTAATGGGGAAATTATAGGTGGATGATTTATAGATGGGGCATTTTTCCCATATACGGTGATAACCCCCATTTCTGGAATGGCTGTGACGATTGGTTCACCGGAAGTAATGGTCACATCCTGGAGGTCAATGTCAAATTCGTTATCTGTCGTATATTTGATTCCATAGGTTCCCGGGGCTAAACCACTAATAGAAAAAGAACCACCCGCGTTTGCTTTAACTACGACTACAAAATTACCATCTGAATTCTTAAATGCCAGGGGATCAAATGTATTATCATCAGAGCTTGCATCAATTCGGATAGCTCCCCTGCGTATGAATTTGAAATACTGGCGTAATCCTTTACTCAATTGACCTAACAGGACTTGTATGTTAGAAGTATCAGAAATATCAATCCAATAATACTGGGCACCATTATCTCCACCATAATCCGGAGGATTGGGAAATGCCAGAGTAAATTGTTGCCATGCAGTATTTAATCCAATTTTTAAATCTTCATGCAAGTCTTCATACCCACTTCCAATATGTTCGAGCATGGAAGCTCCGATACCATATTGTTGAGAACGCTGGGCAATTTGCTGTAAATTATTGGTTGATACTCCACCATACCGATGATAAGATATTTCAGTTATGAAGTTTAGCGCACCCGGAACTTGAATCACCTCATCAAACCAGGTTACTGCTTCCCCCATATGAGAAGTTGAAGGAACTATGAAGTCCGGAAAGTAGCCATGGGATTGAAGAAGATTTCCGGTTGTTACTAACGCATTGCCTACATTGGTCCCGTTCCCCCAGTCTGCTAAATTAGGTTCTAAGATGATTTCAACTCCATCAGGAACCCATCCATATTTTTGTTCAATATGAAGGAAAGTTGCAAGGACGAATTCAGCATATTCTGCCGGATTGTCCTGGAATTGTACATTTGAGTTACCCTGGTCACCAGCAAAATCTACAATGTTTAAATTCACATATAGTTGCTCTCCTCTTGCGGTCAGAAGAGCTTTCAATGGATTGACTATATGGTCTATCCGAAAATCTAATTCAGTGAACTGAAATCCACTTGTATCAATCACTGACGGATCGTTGTTGTCATTAATGATTTCATAACGATGAGCCTTCCATTCGTTATAAGTAATTTGTCCGGATAGATACAGTGCAAAATAATCAATGGGATTTTCTGAGCCGCTCCGAATAGATAAACGGACACGATTAATGCCGAGATCATTGGCGGCCATAGATAAAACTGTATCCTTCCAAAGATGAAACATATTGGGGAAAAATGTCTGACCAATCTCAGTTGTTGCTTCCCAGCCAGTTATAGTTTGATAACTGATCGTAGAATCTACATAAATATTAATGGGATTTTGTCCCATCAAAACAAAAGGAAAGAACAAGCTAAAACCAAACAAACAAATTCTTTTTCTAATTATTCTCAACATTTAACTATTCCCTTAAAAATTCGGCAGTATTTTTTGCAATAAACATGCCATAAAGGGAATTTACAGAAGATAAAGGAAATAAACTACTAAACCTTTAATAGAATTAAATTAGTAGAGCTCGTTTGTATAAAAAATGCTCTTTAATTTATGCTATTGAGATTCAAAATTCCACCTTAAT
>RFIL01000405.1 GCA_003695285.1 Calditrichota bacterium | reverse complement strand
GCGGTTCCCCGAAAGTGTCCGTCACTCCGGAAAATTTCATACAATTTCTTTCCCACAAACTGCCCACCAAAGAAAGCCCCGATCAATATCGGAAAGGTGATCAGCTGGTAACCCAATCCGGATGTCAAACGGGCGATAATCACTAAGGGAACCGGTAAATGAATGGCCAGAATCCATTGCAATGAGAATTTTCGGGTATCTGCTCGCCAGTAGCCAAAAGGCAGATTTATGAAAAATACAAATAGGGCCACATACAACAGCGTCATTGAATTTCTCCTTTCCATTCCGTTTTTGGAATAAGATAGCCATTCTCACTTAAAATATCAACCTGATGCTACGTCCGATCGGCAACACCGCCGATCTGGGGATTGCTTAGGAGCGTCAGAATGACGCGCAAAGATACACGTTCCACAATTGGGTAAATATGCAAAAACCGTAAGCAGGTTGACAGTAACGGGAAATTTTAACTCATATAATCCTTCGTCTTAATTTAATGAATGGCTGGATTCACAAAAGAGAAAGGATTGAACTTGTTGAAAAAAATTATTTTTGTCAGCTTATTTACGATTACCGCTTTATTCACTCACTATCTGGATGCCCAGACGGTGGAAAATCCCATTGAAATTCATGTTCGCCCCTTATCGGAGGTGGTAGAGGCAGGGCAGTCATCGGCCGTAATTGTCACCTTCCGCATTCCACGGGGGTTCTGGTTGGGAGAAAAAGATCGATCCACAGTGATTCACCTGGACGGGGGGCCCTATCTGGAATTTGGCAGTCCTCAATTTCCCAAAGCGGAGGTTCACGGGGTTCCGGTTCATCTGGGTACCAAACGAGTCTATACCGGTGAAATCCGGGTGATTGTCCCGTTTACGGTTAAAAAGAATGCTCCGGCCGGGAAACAGGATATAATTGCCCGAATCACCTATACGCCGGCTTTAAGTGCGGGAAATCTCTCTACCCATATTAACGAGCGCTATTCCACCCTTGTGACCATCAGTACTTCCGGACATACCAGGAACATCCCGGTCCCCGAACCTTCCCGGGTGGAAGTACCGCCGGATTTTCTGGTTCAGGAAAAGCGGCTTAACTTACCGGAACCGGCAAAAACCATGTTTCATACCTGGGATGAGGATGGGGTGGTTCCCAAATTCCTGCACCGGTTGTTCATTGACCCGCCCAATCATGGCAAGCATATTCAGACCGTTTGGACCCCGTTTGTGGGCTCTACCGAAAACAACGGCCAAAGCTTGGGGATGGGGGTGGCCTTGATGAATGTAACCCGGGAGGGCATCATGACCGGAACGCTGCAGTTCCGTGGATATTGGAATGAATACGTGGGTGCCTCGGCAGCGATGGAAGCAGTGAGTTGTCCCGGTGCGTTCTATAACTATTGGTTTTCAGCGCAAATCTCCGAAGACCGCAATCGTCAGGCGGTGTTTCACATGGAGAACTTAACCCTCGGAGAACAGGACCGCTTTGGTTTTGAACTCCAGGCAAATGCCTTCCAGGACCCCCGCTACCGTTTTTCAGGGTTGGGCGGCACCACAGATGAAGAAGACCAGACCAATTATACTCATGAAGAGTTCGGCGGATTTCTGGACCTCTACTGGATTCCGAAGGATCATATTCGGCTGGGAGTGGGTGGGAAAATTCGCTCGGTGGATGTAAAACGGGGCGCTGACCGCCTGGCAAAGGTAATGCCTTACACGGTGGATGAAACCCGCTTTGCCGATGTGCCGGGGATTAACGGCGCCACCGTGGTTGGGGAACGGGTGAATTTGATTTATGATTCCCGCAATCAGGAATTTACCCCGTCCTCCGGACTCTTTGTAAAACTTGTCGCGGAATATGACCAGGTGACCAGTAATCCCAAACCGGTTTCCACCTATGGTCGGTTTTCTGCGGAGATTCGCAAATATTACACCACCGTGAATCGTAAATTCACCCTTCTTCTGCGCAATCGTTGGGTGCTGACCACCAGCGAGCAAATTCCGTTTTTTGATCAGGCCACCCTGGGCGGAGAAGCCTCCCTGCGAGCCTTTGACATCGGCCGCTTTTACGGGCAACATTCGGTATTCGGAAGCGTGGAATTGCGCTACCTGGCAATGCACGTGGTAATGATGGGCTTTCCCATGGACCTGGAAATGGCGCCGTTTGTGGATTTTGGTCAGGTGTTTAACAGCACTGACTTTGAAGGTGATTTTAATGTGAATCCCGGATTGAGCATTCGAGTGTTGAACAAACCCAATATCGGCATTGTGGTAAACGGTGCGGTTGGTCAGGATGGATTAACCTACACCGGTGGTGTGAATCTGCCGTTTTAACCCCGACGTTTCCATAATAAGGGTGGGTAATTCTACGTGAGTTTATCCCCACCTTTATCTTGTTCAGGAAGTAGAACTTTCTTCAGATAGAGGTCACCTCATGGTAATGCGGTTTTGACGATCTCTTTCGCTTTAAATCGATGATGTCCTTCCAGGGAGGTGTGGACCTCTTCTGACATTTTACCTGAACTGAATCTCAGCTACCAGAAGTGAAGGCGGAATGAAACACCCCCTTTCTTTCATATCGCATCGAATGGATTCTTTAGCTGTTATGGAAGGCAGTCTGTTCAAATCAGATCCACAATTGAGCCAAAATCCGGATCAAAAAATCGTTTGTAGGTACGGATGGCAAAATCATCGGTCATCCCGGCAACATGATCACAGATGAGCCTCATCTGACGTCGAGGATCCGTTTCTTCCAAAATCGCTTGATGCGTCACCTCCGGAAGAAGCGATTTTGCCTGATGAATATTTTGATAATTTTCCTGAAAAGCAAGGAACAACTTCTCCAGAATGTAATTCCATTTAAACCTCAATTGCTGTAACTGGGGCGAATCAAAGACAATATCAGAAGCAATTACCTTGTAAAGATGAGCCTCTTCCAGTGCCTCCGGAGAAACGACCAATTCATATCGATAACGGTTTGTCAGGTCGCTCATAAAATTGGTTCGTTTTTCTAACTTACAGGCATTGATAAACTCCCCGATTTTACGAGAAAAGGTACGCTCGATTTCTCCTTCAGCGATGGCTTTAATTATCCCCTCCACCCATTGACTCTGCTGCGAGGTCAGGGGATGATCCGCTGCCCAGCGCTCCAATCGATAGGGAGTTATAAATTTAGCTCGCACCCCATCCACGATATCATTTAAGGAGTAAGCGGTATCATCCGCCCAGTCCATGATCTGACACTCCACACTCCGGAAATGATTCAATGATTTTCCCGGAGTCAGTTCCTCCGGAAACTCGCGATCCGCGAAGACAAAATCCAGATAGGGTTTCTGTTCATCATAGAGGAAATGTCGTTCCGGAGCATTTAGCTGAGAATAGAGCGTTTTATATTTCAACACTCCATCCAACAGTGCACGTGTGGGATTCATGCCCACCCTGCCGCTTCCGGTGGGATACATAATTTCGGTTAAGATCCGAAGGGTTTGGGCATTCCCTTCAAATCCACCCTGTTTACTCATCAATCGATTGAGGGTGCTTTCTCCGGAATGTCCAAATGGGGGATGACCCAGATCGTGGGCAAAACAAATGGCTTCCACCAGATCGGGATCGATAAAAAAGGTTTCGTTCAGGTGTGATGAATTGTGATAGAGAAAGTGGCAAATGGAGCGTCCAATCTGAACCACTTCAATGGAATGGGTGAGTCGGGTGCGATAGAAATCATATTCACCGGAGATAAAGACCTGGGTTTTGGCCTGCAATCTCCGCAACGCCGAACTATAGATGATGCGGTCCCGGTCTTTCTGAAATGGAGTGCGGTAATCTTCCCGTTTCCGGGGAGAGAGCGTCTCCCGGTCAAATTCATTGTAAAATTGATTGAGAGCCGTGTTCAAAACACTCATGATGGTATCCTTCTTCTGGAAATGTTGGGTTTATAGTGTTACGTTTTTCGTGTTGCGTGTTTCGTGTTCCGTGTTGCGTGTTGCGTGATACGTAAAACGTGAAACATGATGGTGCTGCACCGAACATTCCACAATCCGCAATCCGCAATACGAAATCCCCATTTCTCACTCCAGCGGCAGCTCTTGCTCCGTCATCAATTTCCCCACCGGGTAAAGATTGACCTCCTGCTCCCAATAAGGCGTTCGGGCATAGAAGAAATACAACCGTGCCCAGTGGTTGTTGTAACGACTGGAATCAGACTGCACTGTTTGTTGATACTCATCCCATAATTCGGGATTCTCCGCTAACATTTTGCGGGCGATTCCCTCCAGTTTATAATCCTCGGCATATTCCTTCCGTTCAAAAATGGTATTCCACATCCCCCAGCGAACCATGGAATCCGGTGCACCGGGTTCCAGCAGATGGGCAATCACCCGATTGGCGCGCTGATTCATAATGACTACTGCACTGCCTTTGGGAAAAGTCCGGATTTCCTTCATTTTATCCATCTCAAACGAAACCCGAAACCGCCCTTCGAAGGGGCGCCTTGCCCAGTGCACTTGATTAAAGCGATAACTTTCCACTAACAGCTCCACCGACTTCCGTAATCGATTGATGACCACGCCATGTAATTTAAGCAATTCTATCTGCTCCTGCCACTCAGGAGGGATAATATAAGCATACGGAATACGAGCGGAATCCACCACCACGGTTTGTCTGAAAAACGGCACTCGATAGGTCTTCTTCTCATCACTAAAATGCACCCATTTCCCACCGGAGACGTCGCTATCGGTGATGGTAAAAGCAACTCCCTTGTAATCCACTATAGTGCTATCT
>RFIL01000404.1 GCA_003695285.1 Calditrichota bacterium | reverse complement strand
GCCTCTTTTTAGCGTATAACATCATCAAAGGGATGAATGGTCATGTTTTTGTGAGAAGTAAACCCGGGAATACCCGATTCCATGTTTATTTACCCATTCAGGGTATGCAGGAAATTTCCTCGATGATGCCTGCTGAGGAAAAGAAAGTCAGTAGTGATACTCCGCGACTATTGATTGTTGATGATGAGTATAATATTCGCAGTATGCTCCAGGAAGTGTTTGAAATGAAAGGATATAAAGTTTATACAGCGGCTAATGGAAAAGAGGCAGTGGATATCTATGACCAGCATCAGGCTAAAATTGATCTGGTCATCCTGGATATGGTCATGCCGGTGATGGATGGGAAAACAACTTTTAAAGAACTTAAAAAACGAAACAAAGACCAGAAGATTCTGGTGATTAGTGGATATTCAGAAAGAGAAGACCTGCAAGAGATTTTACAAAATGGAGTCCTCGGTTTCCTCAGTAAACCTTTTCAACTCAATGAGATTATAAACAAAGTCGAATCCATTATTAAAGAAAAGGAGTAGAGGATGAACATCGTGGTTCATCCTCCAACCTGTAAAAGGAATCTGGCATCCCACTGACCTGTTAGGTCTCAGCAGCAGCTACCTCCCATCGTGTTTTCGGTTGCCGAGGTATTGGCAACAACCGGTTTGCAATCAAAGGGGCCAAAATGAGTGGAGCGATCCCCGATGATGGTGAAGTATTTGGCAAAGCGGGTTTCCTGCAACATGGATGCGGTGTTTCCACATACCAGCATGGGTTTCCCGGTGATAAAGATATGATGATCATCCAGTACAAAACGATGGGGTGAATCGGGAAGTGTTCCATGGTATATGGCAATTTGTCCGTAATCCTCGCAGATATCTTCCAGACTGTCCAGCTTGAACGCCCGGATGGTCATGGAATAAAAGTCAATCATCCCGATGCGCGCTTCAACTTCCGGATCATCAATACTCAACGGGCGACTGGTAACAACCCGATAATCCAGTATCCCGATTTTCCGCAATATTCGACGGAAATCCTCTATATAGAGCGCACCGGAGAGGCATTCACCATAGAGAATCGGGTCTTCTTTCAAATGAGAGGGGATGCGTCTTCCGGAAAAAACATCGGAAAAATAAAGTTCTCCACCGGGTTTTAAGACCCGAAAAATTTCCGAAAACACTTTTTCTTTATCCGCCGCCAGATTGATAACACAGTTAGAGATAATGACATCGATGGAGTTGTCCTCGATGCCGGCAGAGTGCAAATCCTCGATAAACCCCTGGCGAAAATCCACATTCGGTTTGCTGTAGCCGAACCGTTCCATCTGTCTCGGGAGATGCTTCCGGGCTACCGATAGTTGTTCTTCAGTCATGTCCACTCCGATGACCAATCCCTGTTCACCAACCAGTTTTGATGCCAGATACACATCGCGACCGGTACCACAGCCCAGATCCAGCACAGTTTTGCCTTCCAGCGCCGGGGGAATGGGAGACCCACAGCCGTAAAATTTGGTCAAAATTTCTTCTTCAATTTCAGCGAGGATTTTTCGATGGGGCAGAGGAAAATCCTCAGTGGTACAGCAGGCACTGGTTTTTAAGTCATGTGTGGATTGCACCTTTTTACCATAATAATCCTGCACAACTTCATGAGTGGTTGTTCCATTCTTCTTGGTTGACATGATAAGGCTCCTTTGGTTTGATGATGTTTATTTAGTTGCTATTTTTTCTTACCTAATCGTGAAACGTGAAAGTGTTGCGTGTTTCGTGTTGCGTAAATCTACCACGGAACACGCAACACGCCCCACGTACCACGCCCCACTTCATCCCACCGTTACCCCCAGATAAATGAGTGCAGACACCAGCGCCGAAATGGGTAAAGTGAGTACCCAGGACAGAATAATTTGTCCGCTAACCCTTCGATTGAGATTACCCGACAAAGCACCGACCCCCATCAAAGACCCGACGGAAACATGGGTGGTGGAAACCGGCATACCCCATCGGCTGGCAAAGATGACCAGAAACCCGGTGACCACGTTTGCAGCAAACCCCTGACCGGGATTCATTCGTGTAATCCGATAACTCATGGTTTTTGCAACCCGGGTAGCGTTCAGGATACCCCCTACAGCCATGGCCACCACGACCAGGACCATCCCGGATTGAATACCCAGAGCTTTAACCCCGAGGAGAAGTGCCACAATTTTGGGAGTATCGTTTAATCCTCTGGCAAAACTGACCAATCCTGCGCTGAGGTAATGGGAAATATCCAGAAATCGCTGAGCATTAATCCCCAGTAAAGTTCCTTGATAAGTGATGGCGGTGGCTTCGTTTGCTAACACATTCCCCTGTGCTTTTTGTGAACCGGGATTCAGGATTCGAGACATTGCCGGAGGTGAAGGATCTGCGGTTCGAAAATAAATTCCAGTGTCGTGGGTAATCCCCTGACGAATTCTGAACCAACGGCAACCCCGATATTTAATGGCCGCTAAGGTGGCAGCCAGTAACGGGCTAAGGAGAAGGGGTAGAAAAAATTTACTTCCGAGAGTTAACAGGTTTATTTTACTCCCCACAGCCATCAACCCCGCTCCCACCAATGCTCCGGTAAGACTGTGCGTGGTGGAGATGGGAAATCCGGTTAGCGTAGCCAGAATAACTGTCAGGGCTGCACCGACTGCTACCGCCAGCAGGAACTCCGGAGAGGTGGTCAAGGCATCCGGCACCAACCCCTTGCCGGAAAATCGTTTCACCAGCTCCTGTGCAAAAAAGATGGAGACCACACCGCCCATTAAGGTGGTGATGGTTGCCCAGGTGAGGGCATTGTGATAGGATGCGCTTTTGCTGCCAAAGAGCGTGGCCACCCCTTTGAAATTGTCATTGGCGCCGTTTGCATAGGCTACAAAGACGGTTGCAATAATAAGAAAAATCAAAATTAGCATGTGAAGTCCTGAGTTTTAATTATTC
>RFIL01000403.1 GCA_003695285.1 Calditrichota bacterium | reverse complement strand
TCATTGGTACTCACCGTCTTCTCTCCGAAGACGTTAGGTTTAAAGACCTGGGTCTTTTAATCATTGACGAAGAGCAGCGGTTTGGTGTGCGCCATAAAGAAAAACTTCGACAACTGAAAACCAATGTGGATACCATTACCCTCACAGCTACCCCAATTCCCCGAACGTTACACATGTCTTTGATGGGAGCACGGGATTTATCCATTGTCGACACCCCTCCCGGTAATCGCCATCCAATCGTCACCGAAATTACTACCTGGGATGCCCAACTGATCTATAAGGCTATCATGTATGAACTGGAACGTGGTGGTCAGGTCTTTTTTGTGCATAATCGAGTTCAGACCATTGATGCTGTGGCTGCCATGTTGAAAAACATCGTTCCCAAAGCGCGAATCGCTGTGGCTCATGGCCAAATGAGAGAACGACAACTGGAAAAGATTATGAACGATTTTTATCATAAGGAATACGATGTACTGGTGGCGACCATGATCATCGAGAACGGTCTGGACATCCCCAACTGTAATACCATTATTATTAACCGGGCGGATCGTTTTGGATTAGCACAACTCTATCAATTGCGTGGACGGGTGGGGCGTTCCGACCGCCAGGCCTATGCCTATTTGATTATTCCTCCTCAGGAACGTCTCAACGATATGGCTCTGAAACGACTTTATGCCATCGAGGAATTTGGGGATCTTGGCTCAGGGCTGAAGATAGCCATGAGAGATCTGGAAATCCGGGGTGCCGGTAATCTCCTGGGTCACAAACAGAGTGGTTTTATTAACGCTGTGGGATATGATCTCTACCAGAAGATATTACGGGAAACTGTGGAAGCCATTCAGAATGAGAAATTACCGGAGAAATTTCAGGAGACTCGTTTACCATCGGTGGATGCTGCTGTGGAACTGGATAGTGAAGCCTATTTACCCGATGATTACATCAATTCTTCTAATGAGAAAGTAGTCATCTACCATCGATTGTTAAACCTGGAAACCCTGAATGCCATTGATGCTTTAGTGGATGAATTAAAAGACCGGTTTGGTCCGCCCCCAGAAGAAGCATTACGACTGGTCGAAATGGTAAAAATAAAGAAATTGGCGTCACGTTTGTTCATCAAACAGGTAAAAATCCATCAACATCAGATGATACTAACTTTTGACGAGAAGATCACCGGGAGTGAACAATTTATAGAGAAAGAACTACCCAGGTATATCAATCAGGAGATGACCAAAATCCAATTTTCGCAGGAAAAACAATTGAAAGTAAAAGTGGAGTTAAAGGGGAATACCCCGTTAGATCGCCTTTCCTTTGCAAAATACTTCTTGCGAAATCTATAACAGAGGCCTAAATTTTTGGTTTCTTAATGTTTATGGGATAGGAATAGCGAATTAATTTTCCAATTAAATCGGTATGAAAAAAAGTCAAAGGGGAGTGCCAATGAGGAAGCAGTATTTCATATTCCTGATCGTATTGTTTGTATCCATGGTGATGATTCGCTGTGGTGATGAGTCCTCGGAAATAGTTGCCCGCATCGGCACCGAAGAAATCACAAAAGCTGAATTGATTGAAAAGTTAAAACAGGACTATCGCAATGTCAGTTTAAACCAGCTGAGTCTGGAAGACAAACGGAAATCCCTTAATAAGCTGCTGGACGAGCGACGCAAATTGTTAAAAGCGAAACAATTAGGACTGGAAAAGGACCCTAAATTTCAACAGGATCGCGAGACTTATGCCGACCGCCTGATTGCTATTGAACTTTATAATCAACTGGTCAGGGATGTTATTCTCCCCGAGAAGCTATTACGTCAGTATTACGACTGGATGCATTATAAGATTAAAGCGGTCATCATTAATGTTGGCTATCAAGGGGTAAAAATTTACAATCGGGAAAGGACCCGCGAAGAAGCATTACAGTTAGCCCAAACTTACCGCAAACAACTGGAAGCCAGTTCTGATCCCGAGAAAACGGCTCACGAACTCAGTGATGATCAACGCAACCGCCCGGTATTAAATCCCTATCGAATTGGAAGATTTACCCCCAAATTAGACAGTCTGGTTTTCTCCGCCGGAGAAGGAGATGTCATTGGTCCGGTGGATACCGATCGAGGTTTCATTATTCTTAAGATACTTCAACGCCAGGAAACTTCTCTGAGTCCCTATGAGAGTATTAAAAACGAGATTTCTAACCGCATTCGCCATTATTTTCGTACTCGCGAGAAGGAGCTGTTTGATCAGTACACTGCCCAATTTGATGAAAAATACCATGTGGAATTTTATGACGATGCTATCAGCAATTTTCTCCATCAGCTTCAGGAATGGGGGGTAAAAGAAAATCGTAAGCTGGAAGATTTTACCCCTGAACAACGGGGTACCGTTTTAGCAGTGGCCGGGGATGTCCAAATCACGGTGGACGATTTTCTAAATTATTATAAAACCCGTCTCTTTCGCGACTTTCGGAAATATCGTAGAATGGAAGATTTAAAGAATGGGTGGCTCCGGCAACAGGTTACGTTAAAAGTATGGACCCTGGAAGGTAAAAATCGCGGGCTGGATTCCGCTCCCCATGTTCAGGAAGAGCTTCATCAATTCGAAATAACTCGACTCAGCCAATTGGTTACGGAAAAAGAAATCGATGAAAAAATTAATATTACGGATGAGGAAATTGAACAGTATTATAATGAACATCGGGAAAAATATAAACAACCGGAAAAGATTCAAGTCTGGCAAATCTGTCTGAACGATGAAGCCACCGCCAAAAAGGTTGCCCAGTGGGTTAAACAGGGTAAAGATATGGAAGCATTATATAAGAAGTATATGAAGCCTCACAAAGGGCAAACCATTCCTTATAGTCTGGGATTACAGACCCGTAATTCACGATTTAAAGATGTGGTGGAAAAAGCCTTTGAAATGGGCCCGAACAAACTCGAAGGCCCCATAGAAATCGGCGGTGATTTCTTCATCATCAAAACCGGAGATTACATCCCGGAACAATATCGGACTCTGGAACAGGTTAAGAATACGGTTCATTCTGAAATCTTTAACCAAAAACGGAAACAACGAGAGAAAGAATTCCTCAAAGAAATACGTGAAGAATTTGCCTTTCGTATCAATGAATCGACCCTGAGAGATATCGGATAACTTTAAACAAAACAATACGATGATCACAAAACTGCTTTTGATAATTATGTCTGGCCTGTTAATTCTATCAGGCTGTCAGCGCAATCAACACAATCCGACGGAAATAGTTGCTCGGGTAGGAGATGCCTACTTAACGAGAGATGTGGTGCTTCATTTTTTGCCCAAGGATATCGATGCTCAACAGAAGAAATTCTTTATCCGGCGAATTGTGGAACAATGGATTGACAACCAAATTCTGGCCCAAAAAGCTCTCCAGGAAGGATACACCCTTTCGGAATTAGATCAATGGAAGCTGGAAAATCTGAAGGTAGAACTCCTCGCCGCCCAGTTCATCAGTTCTAAAACTCAGCAACATTTTACTGTTACGGATCGGGAGATCGAGGAATATTATCAGAATCACCAGGAAGAATTCAGACGAGATTATGATGAAGTCCATCTGGTACATCTCTTTCTGGAAGAACTTGACAATACCCTCGTTAAAGAGATTCGGGACTCCAAATCATTAATAGAAGTGATACAAAAAAACTATCTTGATCAACGGGTTACACCGGTACTGGAACCCAACGGGGATCTGGGATATGTCATCAAGGACCGGTTACGACCGGAGTTTAAAAGAGCCATCCGGGGTACCAAAACCGGTTTAATTTACGGCCCCATCCGTACCAAAGATGGCTATCATTATTTACAGGTCCTGGATAGACAGCCCGCCGGAAGCATTCGTACCCTGGATCTGGTGAAAGATGATATCCGTCTTCGTCTCGAAGCCCAGAAAAGACATGAGTACATCAAGATGTTGAAAGAAAGTTTACGAAAAGATTTTACCGTTGAAACTTTTTATGAGAATATTCTTTAAAAGAAATTACTGTGATTAAATAATCCAAAGAAACATAAATATAGAATGGATGAAATCCCTTATGGTCAATAACATCGTCAAATTTATTTTGTTATCTTTATTGGTTACACTTACACCTCTGCTCTCTCAGCAAAAAATTGATGGCATTGCAGCGGTGGTCGGAGATAAAATTATCTTGATGTCCGATTTAAACACCATACTGGCTCAATATAGCTTGCAAACCAAGACAAACATTTTTGAAAACCCTCAACTATATCGACAGTTAACCCAGCGCTTTTTGCAACAGATGATAGATGAAAAACTCTTGTTAATTAAAGCCGAAGAAGACACCATCACTGCTGATGAGGAGCGGGTGGACCAGATTCTCCAACAACAATTGGATCAGATGGTTAAACAAGTGGGTTCACTTCAGGCGCTGGAACAATATTACGGTTCACCGATAGCCAAAATAAAAAAGGATTTTCGAAAGCAAATATCTGAACAGTTAATTATCGAGCAACTTCGCCAGAAACGTTTTTCGAACGTCAAGATATCCCGAAGGGAAGTAGAAGATTTTTTTCAGGAATATCAGGATAGCCTTCCAAAATTAGAGCCTACAGTGGATATCTCTCATATTTTGATGCAAGTTAAACCCAGCGATGAAAGTTTTAAAACGGCATTTGAGAAAATCAGTCAGATTCGCAAAAAATTGGAGGAGGGTGAAGATTTTGCTACCCTGGCCTCTCAGTATTCCGAAGATCCTGGTTCCCGCAGGAACGGCGGTGATCTGGGATGGGTCAGTCGCGGAACATTTGTCAGAGAATTTGAAGAAGCTGCTTTTGCTTTAAAACCAGGAGAGATTTCTGACATCGTACAAACTCAATTTGGTTTCCATATTATCCAACTGCTGGACCGACAGGGCGAAAAAATCCATGCCCGACATATCTTGATCCAGTTACAACCCACCCGGGAGGATGAACAGAAGATCATTGCGAAACTCCAGGAAATCCGTCAGAAAATTCTCTCCGGCGAAGCAACCTTTGAAGAAATGGCTCTAAAATACTCCGACGACCCAAATGTGGAGAAGGATAAAGGACACCTGGGAGAATATACCATTGGCAACTTTCAGGTTAAGGCATTTGAAGATGCCATCAAAAATCTTCAACCCGGAGAAATCTCCGAGCCATTTAAAACTGAATTTGGCTACCACATAGTGCGATTGAATAAGCGGACTGAATCGCGAACCTATTCACTGGAGAAAGACTGGCAAACCATAGAAAAATTTGCCATCGATTTTAAACGTGGGAAAGAGTTTCGGAAATGGCTCAGCCAGTTAAGAGAGGAAATCCCCATTCAAATTCATCTCGAAATATAATTCTGTAGATTCTTTCATCCGGGGTTAAACAATTGATAAAACAATCTCCAGGCAATTGCTTTTCCTGGAGATTTTGATCTTATGGGATATATTTAATGACTAAAACTGTTCGTTATTTAGGAAAATATTTAAAACGGTATCGACGAAAATATATCGTTGGCGCCATTTTTGTTTTGTTTACCAACCTCTTTCGAATCACGAATCCCAAGGTAGTGCAAAACGCTATCGATTATTTAAAGGATGATTTTTCTCTTTCCAGGCTGGGTCTCTATACCGCTATCATCGTTATTGTTGCTATTCTGGAAGGAGCCTCACTGTTTTTAATGCGCCGCAATATGATTGTAGCTTCCCGTGAGATTGAGAATGACCTGAGGAATGATTTTTTTCAGAAACTTCTCCAGCTTCCCCCTTCTTTCTATCAGCGGATGCCAACCGGGGACATTATGTCCAGAGCCACCAATGATTTGACTGCCGTTCGGGCAATGGTTGGTCCCGGTATCGCATATTCTGTTAATACTCTATTAGCCTTCTTTTTTGTGATTCCGATGATGATTATGATCAGTCCCAGATTGACCCTTTTCGCCCTGATCCCTTTTCCTATTGTCGCCATTCTGGTCAATCGCTTTGGAAAAGCCATTCATCGTCGATTCGCAGAAATTCAAGCACAATTTTCAACTCTGAGCACGAAAGCACAGGAAAACATCAGTGCCAACACCATAATTAAATGGTTTGCCAGAGAGAAATATGAAATTCAGAGATTTGAAGAAGAAAACCGCGAATACATGAAACGCAATATCTCCTATGCCAAGATTCAGGCGGCCTTCTATCCCTCGCTGTTTTTTACGATTGGCCTATCCATCGCAATTATCATTCTCGGGGGTGGCACTCTGGTCATCCGACAGATTATTTCCGTGGGAGAGTTTACAGCCTTCATGCTGTATATGAACATCCTGATCTGGCCTTCAATTGCCCTGGGTTGGGTAATTGGCCTTTATCAACAAGGGACGGCTTCTTTAAAACGCATCCGGGGGGTGTTGGAAGCAGAGAGTGATATCAAAATTGCCCCCAATGCTATCCACATGGGAAAAATTACAGGGCATATCACCTTTCGGAATCTCTCTTTTTCCTATACCCAGGAGAGACCTGTTCTGAAAAATATAAACCTGGATATCCCTGAACACTCCACAGTCGGTATTCTTGGCCCAACCGGTAGTGGTAAAAGCACCCTGGTGAAGTTGATCCCTCATTTCTACCCACTGGAAGAGAACATGTTGCTGATAGATGGAAAAGATATCCACCAATATGCCCTGGATTTTCTCCGGAGCCATATCGGATATGTCTCACAGGAAACCTTTTTGTTTTCAGATACACTTCATAACAATATTGCTTACGGAAAAAAAGATGCGACCCGCGAGGAGGTTGAATGGGCAGCCCAAATTGTCTGTATTCATGATGAAATTTTAGACTTCCCTGAAGGATATGACTCAATTCTGGGCGAAAAGGGGATAAACCTCAGTGGTGGTCAGAAGCAACGGGTTTCAATTGCCAGAGCACTACTAAGGAATCCAACCATTCTCATCTTAGATGATGCTTTTTCTGCATTGGACACCCAAACCGAAGATAAAATCCTGCAACATTTACGAGAAATCTTCCCGGATCGCACCGTCTTTTTAATTTCCCACCGCGTTTCCACTCTCCAGCATGCTGATATGATTCTGGTCCTCCAGGATGGGGAGATCGGTGAAGTGGGTAACCATGAAGAGCTGCTGGAAATGGGTGGGTATTACCAGTGGATTTATCAAAAACAATTGCTGGAGGAAGAA
The DNA here is from genome assembly GCA_003695285.1 of Calditrichota bacterium. Classification (GTDB taxonomy): domain Bacteria; phylum Calditrichota; class Calditrichia; order RBG-13-44-9; family J075; genus J075. Next base: position 414 of record RFIL01000403.1, on the reverse strand, counting down.
CTTCAACAAGTCGAATAACCTTTTCCCTCCTGAATCAGCATTTTCTCAATCCAACCAACAATCGTTTCAACACATTTTTAATGATATCTTATCTATTGTAAAATATTTCCCCTCTGTGGTGTTGCTGTCTAAAACAGCGACGACAGGTGTCGGATATTTAGACAATTTAGCAACTCATTATTGAACTCACCCACAAGCTCTCTTTTCGTAATCCGCTTAAAAACAATATAATAGACAGTATTTTTCAAATCAAAATTTCTTACCATTTGCTGGCATGTTACTTGCGAATTCTACAATTGTCGAAACAGATGGGATACCATGGCAGGGAAGCGTAAACAAAAATCCAGTGAAGGAGAAGGTGGCGGTGGCGCCCCGGGATGGATGGTTACCTTCGGAGACCTTATGTCCTTGTTA
>RFIL01000402.1 GCA_003695285.1 Calditrichota bacterium | reverse complement strand
CTCTTGAATCGAATACCAGGTAGAAAAGACGTCATTATTCGAAAGGGAGATGTGGCAAAGATGATTATTAATCCCAGGCAGCTTTGCACGGATCGGTTTAGCTTGCAGGTTGAAGATAATCGTATGCGAGATGATGGTATTTGTAAGGGAGATTATGTGGTTATCCAGAAACAAAATCATTATCATGATGGAGAAATTGTGGCCGCACAAATTGGTAACCGAATATTAATCCGACGCTATTTTGAAAAATCCTCTTCCGTACGTCTGGAGTGTCCTCCCCCCAGTAAACAAACATTAATTATTGACAAATCAACTCCAGGGTTTACCATTTTGGGGAGTGTGGTTCAGGTAATCCGGGAAATTTAATCATCTAAAATATTTTGATTACCCACTAATATTTCTCAACCATATAAAAGATGCTTAATAATTCTCTCCAAACAAGAGGGCGAAAATATGACAATTCGCTGTGAATGGGCCCCGCCCAATGAACCGCTCTACTGTAGCTATCATGATAGCGAGTGGGGGGTCCCGGTGCATGATGATCGGTTATTATTTGAATTCTTAATTCTGGAAGGGGCACAGGCAGGCTTAAGCTGGATTACCATCCTCAAAAAACGAGACAATTATCGGAAAGCTTTCGATAATTTCGACCCCTCTCAGGTCGCACAGTATGACCAGAATAAAATTCAGGAATTATTGAACAATCCCGGGATTGTGAGAAATCGGTTAAAAATTAATGCCGCTATAAAAAATGCCCGGGCCTACCTGAGAATACAAGAAGAATATGGTAGTTTTAACAATTTTATCTGGAGGTACGTCGATGGTTGCCCCATTATCAACTCCTGGAAAACTTTAAAAGAAATTCCTTCTCGAACTCCCCTTTCCGATACAATCAGTAAAGAACTGAAAAAGAGGGGATTTTCATTTGTGGGATCCACCATTTGTTACGCCTTCATGCAGGCGATCGGTATGGTGAACGACCACGTAGTGGATTGTTTCCGTTACCGGGAGATTTGTGAATTAATAGAACAGAAATATGGTTGATGCTGCAGCCCGTGGGTCAATGACGACTCTCGTTTTTTCTTATTTTTTAAACTTCCATCCGGTACTACCATCCGGGCGATCTTCGAGAATAATACCTATTTCCTGCAAGGAATCACGAATATAATCAGCCAGATTCCAATTTTTTTCCTTGCGCAACAACGCTCTCACATCAATGGTAACCTTGACCAGCTTTTCCACCATCCCACTGGACAGGGCTTCTGCTGTGGGGGCAATCTTTTCAGGTAAAATACCCAGCACATCTGTAGCTAATTTTCGATAGAAAAGATGGAGCTCATCCACAAAAGGTTTATGGTATTTTGTATTCGTGGTTAAATACTGGTTAACTTCCTTCGCAAGATCAAAGAGGACCGCGATTGCTCTGGGGGTATTAAAGTCGTCATTCATCGCCTCTTCAAACCGCCTGTAGTATTCCTCTATTGAGATGGGGGGGGAAAACCCATCGATTTCTTCAGCCTGAGATTGCACTTCTTGAAGGCGTGCCACCACACCTGATAAACGCTCCAGCCCCTGTTCGGCTCCTTTCATCGCTTCATCGCTAAATTCCAGACGACTTCGATAGTGGCTGCTCAGGATAAACAAGCGAAACGCTAATGGGGAATATTGCTTCAGGAGATCTTTTATCAACAAGACATTCCCCGCAGATTTGCTCATTTTTTCTCCAGCCATGGAGACCATATTATTATGCATCCAATATCGTACAAATGGTTTTCCGGTTGCCGCCTCACTTTGCGCGATTTCACATTCATGATGAGGGAAGACATTATCCAATCCTCCCCCATGGATATCAAAGGTTTCCCCGAGATATTTCATGGACATTGCCGAGCATTCGATATGCCATCCGGGATATCCCAGACTCCAGGGACTTCTCCATTTCATCAGGTGTGACGGGTCTGCTTTCTTCCAGAGAGCAAAGTCAGCCGGGTGACGCTTTTCAGGATTTACATCGATTCGGGCTCCCGCCTCCAGTTCTTCTACCCTGCGACCACTTAATTTTCCATATTCCGGAAAACGATGAACATCAAAATAAACGGAACCGTTTACCTCGTAGGCAAATCCTTTCTCCAGCAGGGTTTCAATCAATTCAATCTGTTCAGGAATATGACCGGTGGCATGCGGTGAAATATCCGGACGAAGCACCCCCAGTGCCGCCATATCATCAAAATAACTCCAGGTAAAGTACTGGGCGACTTCCATGGGATCCAGCTTTTCTTCCCGTGCTTTTTTGATAATCTTATCTTCTCCCTCATCCGCATCATCAGTGAGATGCCCAACATCGGTAATATTCTGCACATATTTTACCCGATATCCCAGATAGCGAAAATAGCGAATGATGGCATCAAAACTGATATAACTTTTGGCATGACCGATATGAGAATGACCATACACCGTGGGACCGCATACATAAATGTACACTCTACCCGGGTGAAGAGGAATAAACTCTTCTTTTTTTCGATTCAATGTGTTGTATATCATTAAGGACATTGTGTATTTGCTCCTCAACAGTTTGCATCCTGTTCAATTGTAGCGTTCATTTCTGCAGCATAAATTTTATGAACCAATAATTTACGTTATAAAAAGAAGATATTGCAACATAATTCGTGAATCTTGAGGAGTGATTGAAACGGTCTATAAAATAGTTCAGGAACGTTTATCGAAGAAAGGAGAAGGGGGGAACACCTTTAATCATCCGTTCGTATCAGAGGCCTGTGCTTTTTCACCTATTTTTTCTTTCATTTTCTCTATAATGCTGTCCCTGGTGTAAACGATCTCTACTCGACGATTTTTGGCTCTTCCTTCGGGGGTGCTATTATCTGCGACCGGATGGTATTCGGCATATCCTTCTGCAGACAAACGGGTAGGGTCTATCCCGTGGTCGACAAAAAATCGTACCAACCGGGAAGCCCGGCAAGCTGAAAGTTCCCAGTTCGACGGGAAAAGTGCCGTATGAATTGGTTGGTTGTCCGTATGACCTTCCACCTTGACATGATAAGGGAATTGTTCCAGCATTTCGGTAATTTTCTGTAATATGGGATAGGCCTGAGGGTTAAAATCTGCCTCACCAACAGGAAAAAGCACCACATCAGAGATTGTCACCACTGTGCCCCGGATATTGGTTTGTACTTCCACTTTCCCCTGCAGGTTATTCTTTAAAATAAATTCTTCCACCTCAGCTTTAATACTTTCCATTTCTTTCATTACCATCCCGCCTAATTCATCCACCGCATCCGGTTCCAGTTGATGTTCTATATCCGGCATTTCCAATCCCTCTCGGGTACCGGCTTTGGGTACTTCCTGAACGCCAAAGGCATCCTGAAGAGATGCAATGAGTTGTTTAAACTTCATCTGTTCCACGGTTGAGAAAGAAAACAGCAGGATAAAAAAGCAGAGCAACAAACTCATCAGGTCACTGAAGGTAACTATCCAATCCCCTCCGCTTTCCTCCTCATCATCAGCAGCAGTCGTTTGATTTAAATCATCCCAATCCATGAGAACTCCTTTTTATGCAGCTTTTTTAGAGGACCCTTTTCCGCCCGAGACTTCCAACTGTTGCCGGAGTTGTTTATCCAGAAACACTTTTAACCGATCCACTAATATTTTGGGATTTTCCCCTTCGGTGATACCCAGTAACCCTTCAATAATTAATTTTATCTCAATGGTCTCCAGCTGACTTCTTCTCTTGAGCTTGGTGGCCATTGGTAAGAAAACCAGATTGGCAAGAAAGGCCCCGTAAAATGTGGTGATCAACGCCACCGCCATTTTAGGCCCGATAGTAGAGGGATCATTCAACGAAGCCAGCATTTGCACCAATCCAATCAGGGTACCAATCATACCGAAGGCCGGAGCAAATTTTCCCATTTCCAGGAATATTTCCCGTCCCACTCGATGCCGTTCCTGCATGGTGGAAATTTCACCGGTGAGAATCTTAACAATGGTAGATTTAGGCATTCCATCGGAAATCATTTGTAACCCCTGCTGTAAAAGGGGATTTTTCACTTTTTTGCATTCCGCCTCTAATGCCAGCACACCCTGTTGTTTGGCCAACTGAGCATATCCGGCCAGTTGTTTTATCAGTTGTCCTACATCTTCTTTGCGAGTGATAAAAACTTTCATAAAAATCTTAAACACACCAATGACTTCTTTTAAGGGGTAAGCAATTAAGGTAGCGGCAATGGTTCCGCCACCCACAATCATCATGGAGGGCACATTGATAAAAATACCCAGATCACCACCCATAAAAATCGAAGCAACAATCAAAGCTAAACCGGAGAGAATACCGATAATGCTGGCTATATCCATTATTTCCCTTCTCCTTCTGATTGAATAAAGATTCCACCACGAATCGGATCAGTACTTTGATAACTCTGGAGTTTGTGAATCAGCGTTTCGGTAAGCTCAACCCCTCTGGGAATTAGCAAAACATTGGTTATGGTGTAAACATCCTTACTCAAAACCATTCCGGGGGTTAAGTCATTCAATTTTACCTGTACATCCTTTGGGGCATCCTCATTGGAAAATCGTTTGCGAATTTCCTCCTGAACTGCACCAATTAGATCCGGATCAAATGCAACTCCCAGTTTTTCTTGCATCAAATCAAAGGTCTCATCAATAGAGGTGCAACGACGATGCACAAAGAAGCGGGTATCAAAGAAATCGACCATGGCGATAATTCGGGAACCAATCGGAATCTTATCCCCCTCCAGACCGTCCGGAAGACCGGAGCCATCGACATTTTCCCTGATATGCTTGATGGTTTTTGAGATAGGAATAAACTGGGGAATCTTTTCCAGACAGGTGGCAGCAATTAAATAGTGATTTCTGATGAGCTTAATTTCTTCTTCTTCCATTTCCTCATAAGAACGGCCAATAATTCCGTCCGGTAAGCTCATCTTTCCGATTTCATGAATTCGAGCTGCGAGATAAACCTCTGCCGAACGCCCTTTAGATTGATTGATGTTTTCTGCAATTGCCTTGCTTATTCTAGCTACCCGCTGGGAATGTTCAAAATACCCTGGACAGCGTAAATCAATTATCCGTTGAATAATTTCAACAGCACTGCTAAAGGTTTGGCCCAATCTCTTATTGGCTTCAGTCAGCTTTTTACTGGCCACCTCGGTTTCAATCATGTATTTGATCAATTCGGCATGGGAATCTTCGTACAGGTCCTTTTGACGCTTTAATTCTTTCTTCAGTCGAAGATTTTCTTCCAGGAGAGCTTCAATTGAAATATTTTGGGTAGTGGTTTCAGGTTCCATCCTACACCTTCAGTTACTTATCGTCCATGATAATTTTGACTGCTATTTTCGGCAATCTTTAAGGATTCTTTACCATTGGTATAAAACTTACAGGGGAAAAGGGTGTTCATAGAGTGAAAAGAGGAAGTGGCTGGAGGGCCCTATAGCCCCACCTTCCTCAATAAACGGCGACGCTGAAGGCGAGAAAATTGGCGGTAGATCTCTGGCAGAGCCATATTGGTGGCTGCTTCCCCGGCCTGAATTATTTCTTTATAGCGATCAAATTCATACCAATAATATTCTTTTACCGGCGGCTGGATAAGAATGTCCGCCCCTTTTAAAGTCGCCTCGGATAAAGTATTAGCGGTAATGGTATTGGTTCGCAGGATAACATCTATGACATTGCGAAAATCGTTTTCCGGGTGGAGATGTGGATGGATATCAACCGCAATGATAAATTCCGCACCCAACTGTCGGGCAAAAGCAATGGGTAGATTTGCCGTTACTGCTCCATCTACCAGCATCTGTCCGTTTATCTCCATCGGTGGAAAGAATCCCGGGATAGTCATACTGGCAGCTATGGCAGGTCGCACCTTCCCCCTGTGGAACAGCACCGGCTTCCCGGAAACAATATCTGTGGCATTACAAGCGAAAGTTAACGGATAATCAGCAAATTCTCGATCATCGATTAATGAGCTAACGACATCTAACAACCGCCTCTGCTTTAATATGGAAATTCGTTTGGCAAGTACGTTCAACATCACCCAATCCTTAATATTCCGTGTTAACTGACGGAGAGTATCATCGGAAGGGATACTTCGTTTGCGCACCATCTCCAGACCCAGATTTTTAAATGCATCACTGTACATGAATTTATAAAGCCGTTCATAGACCATTTCGGCATCGGGATGCTGCGCATAAAGCCCGCCGATGAGCGCACCAAAACTACACCCCACTAATATATCGATTTGAATATTAGCCTTCTCCAATGCCTGTAACACACCCACATGGGCCAATCCTCTGGCACCACCACCTCCCAAGACCAAACCAATCCTTTTCATAATTTCTCCTGGTGATTAGAACCATTGCCTTTCTATCAAGACGAAAGATTAAAAATTTTGTTTTCTTCAAATTTTATCTAATGGATATCTTTTTAGAGACACCATTATCAGAGTTTCTATCAAGATATATTCGTAATTTACCTTCAAACTCTTAGCTTTGTCAGTAAGTCCAATCACGATAGGAGACAATGTTCCCACGAAATCGAGCATCAATACAATGAAGAAAGGATGAATGGAAATCGAAAAGGGGCTAAAATGGAGCCTGAGAAAAGGAAATGCTGAGCATCAGAAAGGCAGCATAAAAGAAAAGAAGAAAAACACCTTCATATCGATTCATGCTCTGCCGCATTTTCATTAAAGGCCACACCAGTAATGTCAGGAAAATGAGGGCACCAAAATCGAACATCAACATACTAAATTCTTCTGTCACCGGTATGGGGTGGATGGTAGCTGTAACACCACCAATCAGGGTGATGTTGACAATATTACTGCCGATCACATTACCCAGAGCCAGGTCCGCCTCCTTTCGGAAGGCACTGACAATGGTGGTGGCCAGTTCCGGGAGTGAGGTTCCGATGGCAATCAGTGTTAAACCAATGATCGTGTTACTAACCCCCAACAATCTGGCCAGAGTGGAACCGGAATCCACCGCTATTTTTGAACCGGCAATCAGCAGCGCCAGTCCAACCAGGGTAAGGAAAAAATATAACAATTTTCGGGGAGTGATGGTGGGTGGTGATATCCCATTGGCTTCTTCCCTGGCAATTTCCTGGAATTCAGTAATCTCATTAATTGTAAACTTCGCCACATAGAAGAGAGCCACGGAGAGGAAACCCAATAAAATAATACCTTCCACCCGGTTAATGGATTTTCCGGTTAATCCCATCACCACAAACAGAATGGTAACGGCAATCATAAAAGGGACTTCTTTTTTTACCCAGCGGGTATGGATCACCAGCGGAGTGATCATAGCGCCAACTCCCAGAATCAACCCCAGATTGGCGATGTTACTCCCAACAATATTTCCAATGGAGATACCAATTTCTTTCTGAATGGCAGCCATTACACATACCACCAACTCCGGGATCGATGTTCCTACGGAGATGATGGTTAACCCTATAACCAAAGGACTCACCCCCATAGAACGAGCCAGGCGTGAGGCATACCTCACCAGTACTTCCGCACCACCCCAGATTAAACCTAAACCGCCAAACAACAATAGTAGCTCTTTTAAAATCATAACTATCTCAATTTTGAGATTCTAAATCTCCGGCCTATATAACCGGAAAACTCCCTTTAAGCTGTTTCTTCATCCCTGTTTAAAGCCGATACACCGGTGATACTGTTCTTTGCTCAACCACCTCTATTATCGGCTCCATTGGGGCACCAACATAATCCAAAACGGTATTTAATGCAAGGTCAGGAGTATTATTTTCTTCACTGAGGTGGCCCAATACAACTTTTTGCAAGTGTAGTGATTGGATTTCTTTTAACAGTTGTCCTGCATCATGATTGGAAAGATGCCCCCGACGACCGGCGATGCGGTCCTTCAGATGCCAGGGATAGGGGCCATTCATCAACATATCGGGATCATGATTGCTTTCCAGGATGATTGCCTGAGCTTTTTTGAGATGTTCTTTCACCTGTTCAGTCACAATCCCCAGATCTGTACAGATAGCTAAACTGTGAGAATTTTCGGATACCAGGTACCCGAAGGTGGGCTCACAATCATGAGATACCCGAAAAGGAGTAAAATGCACATCATTAATTCTAAACGGTGACTGCCACTCATGCAGCATTTGGTTGGGTTTGAATCGAATGGCTGATAATGTCTCGGGATGACCATAAACCGGAATATGATGGCGGTTAGCGAATACACTTACTCCATAAACATGATCCCGATGCGCATGGGTCAGGATAATCGCATCAATACTACCGGGATCTATCTCATGGTTGGATAACCGCAATTCTATCTGGCGAGCTGACAATCCAACATCCACTAAAAATCTCCCGTATTTCGATTCGATAAAAATTGAATTCCCCCGACTGCCGCTGGCTAAGATACAAAATTTCATCTATCAACACTCCAAGATTAACATTCATTTTCGTCATCCTGTCGATGAGTAGAGGGTAAGAAAGCCTCAGACGATACTTTCTTTCCTCTCCACAGCACCTTAACTACTCTGCACGAAACCTTCTTTCAACTATTCAAAAATGCACAGGTGTTTTACTGATCCGCCAATAGTTCTTTGCTACCGGGATAAACAAGCGGTATACCCTGATCACAGAGCGGACATTTTTCAGGATTGTAAGTAACAGCTCGAGTGGAATACACCGAGTACATGGGGACGTCAAAAAGGTTTTTCCCACCACTCCGGTCTACGATGCATCCAACTCCGACTATAAATGCGCCGGTAGACTCCACCAGCTGGATTAATTCCTGAACGGAACCACCCGTGGTAATAACATCCTCAGCAATCAACACCACATCTTCCGGGCTAAGGGTAAATCCACGACGTAACGTCAGTTTTCCATTTTCACGTTCGGCAAACATGCTGCGCACATTTAACTGTCTTCCCAACTCCTGTGCCACCACAATCCCCCCAATAGCCGGAGCAACTACGGCTGTAATCGTGTCACTATCCTCCTGAAAGTATTCCAGGATTTCGGCACAGAAACGGGTTAAATATTCTGGGTATTGCAGCACCACAGCGCATTGAAAATACATGGGAGTATGCAAGCCGGAGGATAATAGGAAGTGACCATTCTGGAGAGCACCTGTTGTCTCCAAGATGTGTAAAATCTCTTTTTTGTCCATGGGGAATCCCCTCTAATTCTGGTCTATCAACCCCGGATTTTTTTGAACATTAATGATTCGATTTATTTGATCTCTTAAATTCTTGACTCGTTCTCTGGCAACTTCAGCAAAATTGGCTTCTGAAGAAGCATATAAGACGCTTCGGCTGACGTTAATCAGCGCAGAAAGGCCAAAGCTATCCGTGGCGTATTTAACAACTTTTTCCAGGTTCCCTCCCTGGGCACCAATACCCGGCACAAGGAATGGTAACTCCGGTGCCATCTCACGAATTTCCTGAATTTCATTGGTATGGGTGCCTCCCACTACTAAGCCACAATTTCCATACAAAAAATTCCATCCCAACACTTTTTGGGCTACTTTTAAATACAATGGTTCCTCTTCAATTTGCAGGAACTGAAAATCCTGGGCACCGGCGTTAGAGGTGAGACATAACACAAAGACACCCTTATCCTCATATTCAAGAAATGGAGCAACGGAATCCATCCCCATATACGGGGAGACGGTGATGGCATCGAAGTTAAATGTTTTGAAATATGTTTCAGCATATTTTCGGGAAGTGTTTTCAATATCTGCCCGCTTAGCATCAGCAATGGTGAGCGTATCGGAGGGAATAATTGAGAGCGTCCTTTCCAGCAATTCCCAGCCCGGTATGCCCAGAGACTCATAAAAAGCAATATTCAACTTGTAAGCGGCTACAAATTCATGGGTGGAAGCGATGATGGCTTTGTTAAATTCATACAGGGGATCAATTTCTGAAAGCAACACCCCGGGAATTTTATGGATATCCGTATCTAACCCCAGACAGACCAGGGTTCGCTTATTCCGAATTTTATCATTAAGCATTTCATTAAACATCTTATCCGAAGCCCCATTTTTTTGAAATAAGTGTTTTCAGAGTTTTTAGTAAAATTCTAAAACAAAGAAAATATACAAACAGACCCGGATCGTTTCAAATTTAAAAAATAATGAGATTACACCGCTGCTGCAGGTACACTTTTGGTAAGATTTTTTTTAACGGTTTTACCTGAGGGTAGGTGGTACTAAAAAAAGGGGAGCAGAACTCCCCTTTTTAGACATTTATGAATGAACAACTTCGGGTTCAACCAGAGGCTTCATTTCCCCTCCAAATCGGATGCCCATCTTCTTAAGCATATCAAATGGAGGTATCCCACCAATGAGTACAAAGACATAATCATTCGGGATTTCAATAATTTCCGTATCCGTTTTTAATCGCACGGAATGAACTTTAATTTCTACTACCTGAGAATTAAAGATGGGGTTTATTTTACCCTTTTTGATTAACTGGTTAATCCGGTCTTCGTTTTTCTTTTTGATCCGGAAAAACTTGGATTTCCGGTAGGAGATGGTCACAACATTTCCTTTCTGACGGGCCAGCCCGATAGCCGCCTCTACAGCACTATCACCGCCGCCCACCACCAGTACATGATCGTTATTATATCCCTGAGCATCTATCAATTGATAACTCACTTTGGGAAGGTTCTCTCCCGGCACGTTTAACTTTCGGGGGGTTCCCCGTCGCCCCAGCGCCAGGACTACCCGACGGGAGTAATAGTCTCCTTGATTGGTGATCACTCGAAAAATCCCGTTGGCTTTTTCAACATGCTCAAGTTTATGCCCGGTAGTAATTTCCAGATTGAATTTTTTGATAATATCATTCCAGATTTCAAGCAGTTCTTCTTTAGTGTATTCTGTCTCAGTTAATTTTCCATAAAGAGGAATTTCTACCGGTTGTGTCATCACCAGTTTTCGTCGGGGATATTGAAGGATGGTGCCACCGGGATCCTGTTGGTCCAGCACCATATAGGACATGTTGTGTTTTACCGCCGCAAGGGCAGCGCTTAATCCTGCCGGGCCCGCTCCCACAATAATCACATCTTTTATGGTTTCATGAACATTGGGCTCCAGGGTAGTGGCAATGTGTTCCACGGCATCACGTCCCTGCTGAATGGCATTGCGAATTAATGACAATCCACCCAACTCACCCACCACATAAAGACCGGGCACACTGCTTTGATAATGTTCATCAAGGATGGGGATATCATCACGGGTAGTAATGTCCCCCAATCCCACCTTTAATGCCCCTACAGGACAGGCTTTTTCACAGTGCCCGTGCCCCACACAGCGGAGACCATTTATCAATACTGCTTTTCCGTAAACCACTCCTAACACATCCCCTTCGGGGCAGGCAGTCACACAGGAGCCACAACCGATACATTTGGATACATCAATGAAGGGGTATTGTGCCCGCGGCTTGTTAATCCCCAACTTCTCCGCTTCCAGCTTACGGGCAGCCATCTCCTTCTGAGTTTTTCGAAATTTCATGTAGTAAGGCACAATGATAATCAACGCTATTAATAATGTTATAAACCATAAAAATAATGATTCCATAATCCTGATTTCTTTTTCGGGTTTAACTCCCTATTCCAACTCTTTCCCGTTATGCTTTTCGACTGAGTTCGACGATGAAATAATAATTTACTTATAAAAATGTATCATCCCAAAATAAATCGGCTCCCGGTTTACCATCATTTCCCGGGATTAGAACCGATATCCAATTTCTCCGGTAAAGCGTTGTCCCTGAATATCATCCCCCCAGCTATATTCATACTGGCCATTAAGGAATAAACGTCCGGGGAGGGGGATGTAAGCGCTGAAGCGCCCCCATTGATTATTCCGCTGAGTATTTTCCAGACCTCCCTTATAGGCATAATTTCCTCCACCGATTTCCAATCTTAAACCGTTTCTAAACGTGCGACTGATTAACATCGAAGCAGTATACCCACGGGTAAGGGGGCTATCAAAGCCGGCATAATTTATATGCCAGGATACCCGTTTGAAGATAAAATCGGCTTTGCGGATACTTCCGGTATAGGAAAAAGTGGAGCGGCTATCAGTCTCACGTTTCCGCATCCCAACAGTTGAGTAGATAAAGATTTTCCCTGGTAAACGAAGGGAGACATTTCCTCGTAGCCCCTGACGCAAGGCATCATCAAAAAGGATGTCTTCCAGAGAGCGAATTTCGTAGGTCCAGTAATTTTTTCGATTATCGTAGGTAATCCCCATCGAAAAGCGATTTCCCAACCGATAACGTGCCGAGATAAAGAGGTTACTCAGTGCAAACCGTTGTCCGCTCCGTTCTTTTCGCCAGCTTCGATTTACATCTACCTCGGCACTCTGGTACAGATAGAGATTGTTACCGAATGTCAGATTATTTTGGACATAGATAAATTCACGACTGACAATGGAAGAATGATACTCGGCAGCAACGGCAATGGTAGATTGATAATAGCTTTTTTGACGTTCCCCCCGGTTGTAATTCCAGAACATACCAAACTTCTGAATATTGGATTGAAATCCGGAAGTTCGCCAATCCGGTTGCGTACCTCCAAAAATACCGACCCTCATATTTTGAGAGAAATTATACTGTAATTGCATCCCGTCGATATATCCCACACCACTCATATAATTGGAAATGATTCTACCCAATCGATAATTTAGTGTGGCACCCGGATTATCATAAACAAAAGATAGTTCATACACCCGGTTACGCCACTCTTGTTTGGGTATCTGAGCATTAAATTCTCTGGCACGTTGATGATACCGTGTGCGGGTACGAACACGGAGATGGTAATGCTTTCCCCATAAATTTCTGACCCGTAGATTAAAACGCATGGTCGGTTGAGTATAATCGAGGTTACTATCTAAACGATCATCCCAGCGGTAATATTGGGTGGAAATACTCCCGCTCACATTGGTAATCATCTCGTTCCCGGTACGCACTTTTCGGCGTTTTTTAGGCTTTTTTTCCACAGTGGGAGCTTTGGGTTGCTCTTTGGGTTTCTCTTCGGGTGTTTTCTTCTCTTCCTTTTGAACAGGCTTACTTCGTTTATAGACAACCGCCATATCACCGGGTTGTATTTTCCCCTTGGACTTTATCACTTTACAGGAGGCAGAATGATCGGCAACATACAAGACTTCCAGTTCAGCAACCACTTTCTTCTTGTTGCGAACCAGTAAGCGATCACCGACCTGTAAATGTTTGTCAGCTCCCCCGTCCAGATACACGGTCTCCGAGGAGATATATTTAACATGAAAAATGATGTCACTTTCCTGAGCATAACCGACAGCAAAAGCAACCAGCAAACTGAATAACATCAATGGACGAAACATAAGAGTTCTCCCTGATTTGATAAATACTGAACTAAAATTCAATCTTTTACTCCCCACCACTCGGATGACAGGAATAACAGGCATTACTTTCATACACATATCCACTCACTTCCCGGTGTTTATCATCCATTCTATTTTTATTATGTTCATGACATCCCTCAAAACAACTAAACACCTGAAAGGAGCCCGGAGAGGTATGGCAATCCATACAGGTATCCCATTTGCCGCCATGAGCTCCACTGTAGATGGGAAAATAATTATCATGTCCGGAAAAATTGGCCGGACGCCAGGCGGTCATGTTATGGCAATCTTCACAGCGAATCGG